>NZ_JARAYQ010000310.1:0-8599 GCF_033794505.1 Streptomyces sp. MB09-01
TTGTTGTTTGGGTCCATGGGCTGGTTGCTTGCGTGGGGTAGGGGAGGTTTCGGCCGGGTGATCGTGTTCCGTCTGGCGGGCGCGGGCTGGGACGTGATCGCCGGTGCGCGCGATACGGACAAGGCCCGCAACCTCGTGGCAGATGCCGCCGAGCGGGGTCTGGCCCTGCGCACCGTTCAGCTGGACGTCGCGTGCGGGGCATCCTGCCGCCGGGCGCTGCAGGAGTGCACCGAGATGACCGGTGGCGGTCCGTGGGCGCTGGTCAACAACGCCGGCATCCCGCAGGCAGGCGCGATCGCCGACGTGGACGACCAACAGGCCCGTCGCCTGCTGGAGGTGAACCTGCTGGGTCCGGCCCGGCTGTGCCGGCTCGTCCTGCCGGCCATGGCCGCCCACGGCGGCGGCAGGATCGTCAACATCTCCTCGGGCCTGGGCCGGGTCCCCTGGCCGATGGGCGCCTGGTACAGCGCGGGCAAACACGCCCTCTCGGCGCTCACCCACTGCCTGCGCGTAGAGGCCGCGCACCTCGGCGTCCGCGTCAGCCTGGTGGAACCCGGCGCGTTCGCCACCCCCATGCTCAGCCGCGCCCTGACCGACCTCGACACCCTCGGCGATCCGGCGAACCCCGGATACGAGAGCACCACCCGCCTGTTCACCGCCGTGGACCGCCGGGTGCCCGGCCCCGAACCGGTGGCACGCACCGTCGAGGCATGTCTGACGGCCCGCCGGCCGCGTCCCCGCTACGTCGTCGGCCGCGACGCCCGCTTCCTGATCCCCCTCCACACCCTGCTGCCGCTGACCCTCACCGACCGCCTCAAGCACACCATCACCGGGCTGCCCCGCACCCCTGCAGCCGCCACACCACCACAACGTGAACCCGGAGAAGTGCCAGGGCGCGTGAAGGAGACGGCGTGAACCCGTACAGCCGCATCACCCACGCCGCAGTTCACCTGCCGGCCCGACGCCAGCACGTCACCGAGATCGAACAACTCCTCCACCAGCACAGCCCGGCCCTCAACCTCCCCGCCGGCCTCCTGCAGCGCACCTTCGGCCTCCACGAACGCGCCGTCGCCGACCCCGGCGATCTGCCCTCCGACCTCGCCGCCCGCGCGGCTGCCCACCTCCTACACACGGCACGTCTGGCACCGGCAGACATCGACCTGCTGCTGTTCGCCGCCGTCAGCGCGGACGTCCGCGAACCGGCCAACGCCCACATCGTCGCAGCGAAGACGGGCATGACCTGCCCGGCCTTCGACATCGGCAACGCCTGCAACGGCGTCATCAACGCCCTCCAGGTCGCCGACGCCCTCATCCGCACCGGCCAGCACCGCCGCGTCCTGATCACCTGCGGGGAAACCCTCACCCGCCTCTCGCGATGGAACCTCACCCGCGAACAGCTGCGCACCGGACTGACCTCCCTGACCGGCGCCGACCTGGGCGCCGCCCTTCTGGTGGAGCCCTCACCCGTGGCGGGCATCACCGGCTCGGTGTTCCTCGCCAACTCCGGGGGATGGCCCGCCGCCACCCTCTACGACCCCCACCACGCCCCCGACCGCCCTCAGGGTCTCCACGTCGACTCCGAGGCCCTGCTCGGCTCCTTCGTCGACCTTGACGTCCAGGGGGCCCAGTGGCTCAAGGAACAACACGTCGACGTCCGCGATCTCGGACTCGTCTGCGTCCACCAGCCGTCCGTGCCCTTCGTCGACGCCTTCCGCACCCGCATGGGCATCGACACCGCACAGATCATCCCCACCTTCCCGCACACGGGGAACGCGGCCGCCGCGACCCTGCCCCTCCAACTCGCCCACGCCGTTGAACACCGCCGGCTGGCCCCGGGCGACACGGTCGCGCTCTTCGGACTCGCCAGCGGAGTCAGCGGCGCGGTGATGCTCCTGCGCTGGTGACACCGGCAGCAGCCCCTGACGCAGTCACCGAGGTGACGGTCCCGCCCGGCCCCGGACGCGCCTGGACCCGGAGTGAAGACGGCCCGCGGGCGGGCAGCAGCCGGTGGGGGGCCGGGCCTACGGGGCCATTGCCTGGCCCCCGATGCCGGGGGCCCCGGCGAGCTGGCCCTGCCACCACGCCGCCATCCCGTCGCCGTTCATGGCCGCCCAGGCCGGGGTCTCCTCGACCTGGGCGCGGCCCAGCCGGCGGGCCAGCGCGACCAGCTCCCGTCCGGCCGCCCCGCGGGTCGCCTCGTAGCCGCGCAGCAGTTCCTCGAACGACCCGGCGCGGCGCCACCCGTCGGCGAGGGCGGTGGCGTCCTGCAGGGCCTTGGCGGCCCCGCTCGTGTTGTGCGGGCGCACGACGGTGGCCGCGTCGCCCGCCAGCAGCAGCCGGCCCGCGGCGGTGCGGGCGGTCTCCAGGTCGTAGATGGGCTGGACGAACGTGTCCGCGGGAGCCGTCAGCGCGAGCGCCCGTCCCCAGAACGGCGGAAACTCCCGGTCGAGCAACGCGCCGAGATGTCCCGCCAGTTCGGGAGTCAGACCGCCCGGCGGGAAGCTCGTCGGGTCGTCGAAGCGCAGCCCGCCTCCGCGCGGCGGAGGGGCGTAGAGCACCCAGTTCACCCGCGGCCCGTCCGGCCCGGGGATGCGGTAGACCACGCAGCTGCCGCCCGTGAAGCAGACCGTGGTCACCGCCTCCGGCACCGAGTCCGCTTCACTGCCGAGCCCCGCCAACAGAGCCGCGGCGAAGTTCCCGCGCCAGCACACGTACCCGGCGTAGTGCGGCCGGGACCGCGGGCAGAGCGCCTCGCGCACCACCGAGCGGTACCCGTCGGCGCCGACGACCAGGTCGAACCGCTCGACGGAGCCGCCCGCGAGCCGCAACTCGGCGCCGGCGCCCCCGGCCGCCCCGACGCCCGTCACCGTCTCTCCCTGCCGGTAGACCACCGAGTCCGGGACCGACTCCCGGAGCCCGTGCCACAGCAGTCCCCAGTGGTAGGAGTGGAAGGGGAACGGCTGCTCCCACACCACCCGCCCGCCCGGCCCGCAGGCGTCGTCCCGCACCACCCAGCGGCGCCGCTCGAGCCGGTGCGCCGTGATCCCCGCGGGCAGTGCCCCGCTCGCGCCGAGCTCCACGGCCCGCTCGTTGTGGATGCAGAGGCCCACACCCCGGTCCTCGAGCCGTCCGCGCGTGCGCTCCAGCACCACGACCTCGCCGGCACCCGCCCGCGCCGCCGCCGTGGCGACGGCGCATCCCGCGATGCTTCCGCCGACCACCGCAACCGTTCCGCCCCGCATGACCGCCTCCCGACGAAGCACCGTGCACGTGACCCGCGTTCAGAGGCGGATCACGTTACTGAATCCGCCGGGTCCCCGCCGCGTGCTGGCGTCGGATTCCCGCCAACGCCGCGGCCGCCGGTGACCGCCCGCGTCGGCGGGGTCGGCTGCGGGGAGCCCTGCAGGGCCAGCGCGGTGAGCACGAGCAGCGAGTCCGTCCAGCCCAAGGGCGCGACCGAGGACGGCAGTCCGGCTCCGTTCACCGTTTCGGGGAGCTCGCCCAGACCGTTGCGCTTGGACAGCACCCAGTCGAGCACCCTGCCGGCCCTCGCCTGCTCGCCAGTACCCGACCAGGCCAGCGCGAAGAAGGAGGTGCTGGCCGTCCACGCGTACGAACCCCAGCTGAAGGAGGGGTCGTTGCCGGGCGACACGCCGCCGTTGGGCAGCAGGAGCGCCCGGTAGGTGGAGTCCAGCGCCCCGCTGAGACCGGGCGGGGCGGCGTTGAACGGGGGCGCCATGAAGGCCACCGCGCTGTCCCGGCCGTGCTTGCCGTCGACGGTCCGCTGGTACCCCAGCGGGGCGAAGTGCGTGGCGATCGCGGCGGACAGCCGCCGGGCCGCGTCCGCCCAGCGCTCCGCGTCCCCGCTCATGCCCTGCCGGTCGGCCAGGTCGGCGGCGGCGTTGAGCCCGGCCAGCAGGGGCGCGGCCGTACCGATGTTGGCGGTCGTCGTGTCCAGCTCCCAGTAGTCTGGGGACGCCGGAGGCAGCCCGTCCGGCCCCAGGGACCGCGCCGCGTAGTCGGCCGCCTTCCGCACCATCGGGTAGAGCCTGCGCAGCCGCTCGTCCCGGCTGCCGGACGGCGCCGCCTGGTACCACTGCCAAGTCGCCCAGGGCACCCAGCCGTTGCCGTCCAGCTGCCACTTCCGCGCGTCCGGCGGTCCGCTGCCGTCCAGTTTGGTGCGGGCCTCCCAGGTCCCGTCGGCCCGCTGGGTCAGCGCGTCGTAGTCCAGGATCCGGTAGGCCTCCTCGTCGTGCCCGGTGGCGGCGAACGCGGCCGCGGCGAAGGCGCCGTCCCGCGGCCAGGAGTACTCCCAGGGCGGCGACCACGCCGCGGCGAAAGCGCCGTTGGGCTTCAGCAGCGCCCGCATCGACAGCAGGGCGCGCTGCGCCGCCGCCCGCTGCACCGCGGTGGTGCCCGGCACCTTGCCCGTGGCCAGCCACGCGCGGCTCTCGTTGACCTGCGCCAGGGCGCCCGGGTCGTTCGCCCCGACGACGGCCGACGCCGAGGCCCCGTCGGGCAGGTACCGCCACCGGCCGGAGGGCAGGCGCAGCACGTTGCTCCCGTCGACGTAGGAGGCGCCCACGGCGAAGGAGGGCAGGACGGCCTCGGTGGCCACCCGGTTGGTCAGCAGGCCCGAGGTGCGGGCCGCGAGCGCGGATGCCGGTACGTAGCAGGGCTCGGTCTCCCCACAGCGCTCGCTGCCGGTGGGATTGATCTGGAAGGCCAGCCGGGAGGCGTAGGCGTGCCAGCCGCCCCAGTACGCCCGGTCGTAGTTCCAGCTGGTCAGCGAGCCGGGCACGGACCGTGTGGTGCCGTACCAGGCGATCGGCTTGTTCTCCGCGGTGGTCGCCTGGAGGAACAGGTAGTACGTGGTACCCGGGGTGACGGCGGCGTCGACCGGGAATTCGACCCAGCCGGCCCCGGCGCCACCGAGCGAGGCCAGGCTCAGGGTCTTCGAGGCGATGACCGACCCGGCGTCCGCGCGCACCCGGCGGATCTGGGCGGTCACGGTGCCCGTCGCCGCCCCGCTCGCCAGCCAGATGCTCACCCGGGAGAGCCGGGTGCCGGTGACCGCGAACTCCTGGGCCGCCGCGTTGTTGGCGGACTTCACGCTGAACAGCGCGGTCTCGTGGCGGACCTGACCGTCGTAGATCACGGCGGCCGCGGCGGCTGAGGCGGCCGCGGCGTCCGGGAGCGCGGCCGGCACACCGGTCAGCGCCAGGGAGAGCACGGCGGGCAGCAGACTCCTCGCGAACGCCATTGGTCAAAGGCCCTTCCTCTTCGACGGGCGCGCGCGGAGTGCGAGGGCGCCGAAAGCTGGACCCACCATGCAGGCATCCGCTCCCGGGGAGGGGGGAGTCGGGACGTGTCCCACCGGATGGGGCCGTAGCGACATCCGATCGTGTGAAAGAAACAGCGGCGTCGCCCCAGGGCGCGCCCCTGCCGGCGCATGTCGGTGAAGGCTGCGCGGCCGGGTGTGCCGGGGGCGTGCGCGGGCGGACCGGGGCGCGCGGGGAGGCGGATGCGCTTCCTCCTGAAGATTTTCCCGGACCGGCTTGCACGATCCGGCTCCTTTTCCGATGGGGTGATGAGTGGGAGCGCGCATGGCGCTCCGCGGCTGCTGGTCCGGGGGCAGGCACGCCGATTACGCATGGTCCACTTGGAAGGTTCCGCGCCGAAGTGAATGTTGCCGAGACGGTCGCCCTCGCGCTGTTATCCGCCACCGCGGTCCGTTGTCTCGTACCTCTCGTATGTCTCGTAGTCGATTTTCTCGTGTTCGAAGCGGTCGAAGTGGCCGACATCGCCGAAGCCGTCGACGTGGCCGATGCCGTCGACGCGGCCGATGGGTTCAGGGCGCGCGTGCGCCTGCCGGGCGTGGCGGTACGGACGGGAGCGGGCGGGCCGACGGCCCTGCGCCGCCTCGCCGTTTCCCCGGCCCGCCACCGTGAGCTCCCCGCCGCCCCGGCGGGGAGCGCCGAACTGCTGTGGGGGAGCGCATGAGCGAAGGCGAGTTCGATCCATCGGGGGACCAAGCGGTCTCCAGTGAGCTGGCCGGGGTCCTTCCGGTGGAGTTCACCGCGTTCCACTCCCAGCAGCACCGCGCCTATCTGCGCTACGCCCACCTGCAGCTCGGGAACCCCAAGGACGCCGAGGAAGTCGTCGACGACGTGTTCACCTTCCTGCTGAAGGTGTGGCGCCAGGCACTGAAGGAGGCGAGCCTCCACGGCTTCGCGTGGGCGGTGCTGCGCGAGCACGTCGAGAGGCGGCTGGCGGTCCTGGGCCGGCAGGTGGCCATGGTGGAGACGGCGTGGTTCGCCGCGCTGCGCCGGTCCTCGAGGGAACGGCTGGAACTCCTGGAGTCGAAGCTCGGACTGTACGCGGCGATCGCGGGCCTGTCCGAACGACAGTACGACGTGGTGCTGCTGGCCTTCCTCCTCGGCAACGACTCCGACACCGTCGCCCGGATGATGGGGATCACGCCCGCGACGGTCCGCTCGCACATCCGCGGCGCACGCCGAACCCTGTCCCGCAAGCTCGGGGTCGACTGGATCCCCGGAGAGGAGAAGGACCAGTGAGCGACATGCCCTGCAACCGTGACATGCCGCTGTGCGAACTGGACGCGGCCCTGGAGGACGCGACGGTACTCGCGGAGGAGTACGCCGGATACGACGAGGGGGCCGCCCGGCGCCGGATCGCCCGCCGGATCGTCGCCGACCGCGCCCGCTCCGCGACCGGAACCACCACCGGGGGAGCCCTGCCCGCCCGGTGGCAGCCGGCATCGGCCGCCACCGACGACCTCGTCCTGGACGCCGCCTGCCACGTACGGGCGGCCCGCGGCCTGGACGACCTCACGTGGTCCCTCGTGGAGAGCCGGGACTTCGCCGAACTCGCCCTGGACGCGGCCTCCTGGCCCCACGGCGCGGACTCGGCGCTCCTCTTCGGCTGCCTGCTGCACCTGGCCGACCGCACGGACGGCGCGCAGTTCTGGTTCCAGTACGCGGCCGGTGCGGGCTCGCAGACCGCCGCCCGCTGCCTCTACCTCCACCACCTCGCCCGCGCCGAGGTCGCGACCGCCCGCTACTGGAGGCACCAGGCCCAGACCCTGCCCCCCGACGAGCACCTGCCGACCCTGCCGCCGACCCCGGAACACCTCGAAGAGGCCCTCGGAGCCTCGGTCATCTGGACCTCGCCGCCCATCACCACCCAGGACCTCACAGCCCTCGCCGCCGGACCCGGCCGGGCCGGACGGCCACCGTTGCGGCTCCCCGCGCGACTGCGCCAGGCCCTCACGGCCCGCCCGTACGAAGAGCACCCCGACCTGGGGGAGGTCTTCACCCCCGGCCCGCAGGTCGCGGTCGCCGTCGCACAGAACGCCCGGCTCAACCCCCTGCACCTGACGGAGGAGGCGAACGCATGGGCGCTGGAAGCGCTCAAGCAGCCGCACCTGACCCAGGCGGCCCGTAAGACCCCCGAAGGACGCCCGGCACCCGCCGCGCTGGAATCGGTACACCAGGCGCTGCGCGTCCTGGAAGTGATCAACCGCTACTCGGGCGGGGTGAACCTGACCCAGATCGCCCGCGAGACGAAGCTGCCGCAGCTGGTCCTCGCGCGGGCCGTGGAACAGCTGATCCGCGCCGGCCTGGCCACGCCGATCGGACCGGACGCCTACCTCGCCGGCCACGCCGTCCTCCTGGCCGACTCGGTCAACGGAGAGGGCCGCGGGCACCTGCGCGAGACCCTCGCATGGGTGCGGGACGCGGTCGGCGCCGCCGTCTACGTCGCCCGCTACACCGACGGCGAGGTCTCCATCACCCAGTACGCCGACGGCCCGGCCACCCCCGTGGTCGAGGAGTGGGTCGACTTCCGCGCCGCCGCCCACGCCTCCGCGGTGGGCAAGGCGCTGCTCACCCAGCTCGACTACGACGACAGGAAGGACCACCTCGCCCGCCACCGGCTCACCCGTTTCACCCTCCACACCCTCACCAGCCAGCAGGCCCTCTTCCACCAGCTCGACACCCGCCCGCCCAACGCCCCCCTCCTCGACCTGCAGGAGTACGCGCTCGGCACGGTGTGCGCGGCGGTGCCGATCACCGCGGGCCCGAACGCGGAATGCGTGGCCCTGTCCATCCCGGTCCCCGATCCCGGCCGGCTGAAGCAGGCCGCCCGGATCCTGCAGAGCGAGGCGGCCGCGGTCTTACTCGCCCTGATCGTCGCCGGCAGCACTCAGCCCACGGCACGCAAACCGGAGGACACCGTCCTCTCCCCGACCGCCTAGCGGTTAGGCATACGGGCCCGCCGCCCCGCACGAGCGGCGGGCCCGCATCAGAGCGGAGCCCCTTCTCGTGCGCACTGCTCACCGATCCGATTGCGGGCCGCCGTGAACGCCGGGAGATCACCGGCCGAGACGGCGCGCAGCAGGTCCTGCAGGGCCGTGGCCAGCGCGACGTTTCCGCCGTCGGCGGCGAGGCGTACGGCGTCGAGGAGTTCGGCGTTCTTGTCCGCGCTGTTCATGGAGTCCCCGGCGCCCATGACCCGGTCGTACTTCGCGCAGGCGTGGGCGGCGGCGCCGGTGCCGGTGCTGGTGCTGGTGTCCGAC
>NZ_JARAYQ010000311.1:0-8546 GCF_033794505.1 Streptomyces sp. MB09-01
CCCGTGCCCCCGCGCCTCGAACGCCGGCGGGGCTGGAACGGGCCGGCGCGGCTGGAGTGCCCGGCGGGGCCGAAAGATCGGGTCTCCGCCCCGGACCCCCGTCCAGGCGGGATGCCTGGAATCATCGGCCCGCACCACCACATCCGCGACGGCACCCGGGTCCACCTCCGCCTCGTACCGCGCGAACGCCGCCACCGTCCACCGCGCCGACTCCTCCGTCCGCCGACCCAGCGCCCCCTGCGACAGCCGGATGTGGACGCTCAGGTCGAAGGGGAACCACCGCCCCAGCAGCAGCGGACCGTGCACCAGCAGCACCCCGCCGGGCGGGAGTTCCGCGTACGGGCTGCGCGTCGCCCGGTCGGTCACCGGGTCCCACAGGTCCGGGAGCACCCGCCCGGTCCCGCCGGGATCCGTCGGGCCGAACACCTCCCGCCAGAGCGCGGCCGTGTCGTACCAGCCGTCGAGGTACGCGTCCACGTCCTGCCGGCCGTACTCGAAGCGGAGGGAGGCGGGCCGCAGGAATCCGTCGGTCGCCACCACCATCACCGCACGTCCACGCCTGCGCAGCGCTTGCGCGAGCTCCTCCGCCAGCACCCCGGTCCCGGCGGCCGGCGCTCCGTCGATGCCCACCCGCTGCCAACTGCCCTGCTCCGGCAGGTTGTCAGGGTCGTCCAGGTGACCGGCGAGCCGCTCGGCCATCCGCTGCCATGTGATCGCTTCCCACTTCACCGGCCCATTGTCAGTGGTCGGCCTTAGCGTTTTTCACGAGGGATCACCGGCGGAAACGGAGCCGGCGGCCCGGCCTTCGGGGAGGGATTTGTCATGGCTCGGGAGACGACGTATCTGGAGCTGTCGCAGGACGGCGACGGAGCGCACAAGTTCTACGAGGTGACCGTGGACGGCACGGCCGTCTCCGTGCGGTACGGACGCATCGGCGCGGACGGCCAGTTGCAGAGCTCCTCGTTCCCGACCGCCGAGAAGGCCCGGGCGGCCGCCGCGAAGAAGATCGGCGAGAAGGTCCGCAAGGGGTACGCCCCGGCCGTGCAGGGGCAGCGCGCGGCCCGGTCGGTGACCCGCCGCCAGGTGACCTCGGCTCCGTCGACGGCGCGTGCGGTGGCCCCGGTGCTGTGGCGCTTCCGCACCGGCTCCTCGGCTTTCGGGATCCACGTGGACGAGGACCGCTGCTGGGTCGGCAACCAGGCCGGTGACGTCTACACGCTGAGCCACGGCGGTGAGGTGCTGGCCCGGTATGCGCTGCCGGACGGCGTGAAGTGCCTGGTGGCGGACGAGTTCTGGATATACGCGGGCTGCGACGACGGCACGGTGTACGACCTGTCGTCGAAGGTTCCCTTCGGGGCGTACGACATCGCGGAGGACGTGGACATCTTCTGGCTCGACATCCGCGAGGGCGTCCTGAACGTCTCCGACCGCAACGGCGGGCTGACGGTCATCGACCACGAGGACGAGTTCCAGTGGTCGAGGCGCTCGGCCGGTTCCAACGCGTGGATGGTCCGGGCGGACGCGGACGCCGTCTACCACGGGCACAGCAAGGGGGTGACGGCGTACGCGCCGGACGGCGGCCGGGAGCTGTGGCACACCGCGACCAACGGCTCGGTGCTGTTCGGCTGGCAGGAGGACCACGCGGTGTACGCGGGCACCGGGCGGAACACCGTGCAGCGGCTGTCGAAGGCGACGGGCGCGGTGGAGGCCACCTACCGGTGCGACGCGGCGGTGTACTCGTGCGCGACCTCGCCGGACGGAAGGCACGTCTTCGCGGGTGACCTCTCCTCCTCGGTGTACTGCTTCGACGCCGACGGGCAGCGGCTGTGGAAGCTGGGCACGGGCAGCGGGTCGGCCCTGTCCATGCAGTACCTGGACGGGCGGCTGTACCTGGTCACCACGGACGGTTCGCTGGTCTGCGTGGATGCGAGCGAGCAGGCGATCGCGTCGGCCCAGCAGGGCTCGGTGCCGGCGCCGGTGGACGTGAAGTCGGCGGCGGCGCTGCCGGTGTTCACCCCGGCCGCCTCGGCCTCGGCGGTGGCGACGGTTTCGATGGCCGCGGTGGCCGCTGCGCCGGCCGGCGGTGTGGTGGTGGAGTGCGTCCAGCAGGGCGGCCGGGTGCGGGTGCAGGTGGTGTCGGACGGCTTCGAGCCCTCGTGGAACGTGCAGTTCCCGCGCGGGATACGGGAGCCGGGCGCCCGGTACGTGGTCGAGGGACTGCACGCCGCCTCAGGGGGCTTCTACCGGGTCCGCGGAGAGATACGTCGGCTTGTGTGAGCGGCAGGCCGCCGGCGTGGCCCCGGCCGGGGCCGGGGTGGGTATCGCGAAGGGGGTCCCCTCCGGGAGCGCGGGGGTCACGTAGAGCACGACCGGCTCGGTGCCGAGGTTGTGGCCCAGGTGGATGTGCCCGATGCCCGCGGGTTCCACGAAGGTGGTTCCGGCCCGGTGCACCTCGACGGTGCGGTCGTGCAGGACCCGGGTCAGGGTTCCCGCCAGCACCACCGCGTCCAGCCGTACCCGGTGGAAGTGCCAGCCGGTGCAGCCGCCGGGCGGGATGACGATCTTCCGGCCCGACGGGGTCCCGGCACCACGTGCCCTGCCCGGCGGTGCCGTCGTCGCCTGTCGTCCACCCATGTGTCCTCCTCCGTGGACCGGCCCCCGGCCCACGGCCCCACCGTAGAAGGGGTTGCTTTATCCAGGAAGAGTTGATGAAACATCAACCGACCGTCCTCACCAGGTGATATGGGGCGCCTACGGCGGTATCACCCCTGTATGAGCCTGGTGGTGTTCGAGTCTCTGAAGCAGATCCACTGCGCCGAGTGCCGGCAGGGCCCGCTCCGGCACCTCGTACGCGAGGCGGGCGTGCCGCGCTGCCTGGACTGCGCGGATCTCGGGCACCTCGTCTATCTCCCGCGCGGGGACGCCGCGCTCACCCGCCGTTCCCGCGAGGCCAGTTCGCTCTCCGCCGTGGTCGTCCGCTTCAACAAGCGGCGCCGTCGGTACGAGCGCCAGGGACTCCTCGTCGAGGAGGCCGCCCTCGCCCGCGCGGAGCGCGCCTGTCTCGCGGACTCCGAGGCACGGGCGCGCCGCCGCGAGCGCGACCGGCTGCGCCGCGCGGCCGAGGACACCCGGTTCACGGCCGCTTTCGCCGCCGAGATAGTGCGGCTGTTCCCCGGATGTCCGGCCGACCGGGCGGTGGCGATCGCCACGCACGCCTCGGTGCGCGGCAGCGGCCGGGTGGGCCGCACCGCGGCCGGCCGGGCCCTGGACGAGTTGGCGGTCTCGGTCGCGGTACGGGCGGCGGTGCGCCACACCGACACCGAGTACGACGCCCTGCTGATGGCGGGCGTCCCCCGGTTCGCGGCCCGGGCCCGGCTGGCCGCTCGGATCGACGCCATCCTGGACGGGTGGCGCTCCGTGCCTAGTTGAGGCGGAAGCGGCGGTAGAGGAGGACACCGCCGAGCAGGAGCGCTCCGCTGCCGGGCAGCAGGTATCCGAGGCCGTCGGCCCCGGTGCGGGCGAGGGCCTCGGTGTGCCGCGGCGGTGCGGGCGGGGTGACCGGCCGTTCGGCGACGGGCGTTTCGACGACGGGCGGCTGGACGACAGGCGGCTGGACGACGGGCGGCTGGGCGGGCTTGCCACCGGTGGGCTCCTCGCCGTTGACGGAGGTGTTGCCGTGCGAGGAGTTGCCGACGCCGACCACGTTCACGGAGTTGCCGCTGAGGTTCAGCGGAAGCTCGACGGGAAGCTGCAGGCCGTTGCCGGACAGCACCCCCGGGGAATCCTTTCCGCGCCCTTCTGCCACGGCCCCTCCACCGTTTCCGGCTCCCGGTTTCGCCGGATGCGAGGACCCCGGCCCGGAATGCCCGCCACCGCCTCCCGCCGTCTCGTTGGTACAGCGGTTCCCGGCGGCCGGGTTGAGCACCCCGACCACGCTCACGGTGTTCCCGCAGACGTTGACCGGGACGTGCACCGGCAGTTGCACCAGGTTCCCGGACAGCAGCCCCGGCGAGCGCTCGGCCCGCCCGCCCGCGTCCGCATCGGCGTAGGCGAATCCGCTCACGCCCGCGACCGCCAGCCCGCCTCCCGCAACCACCGCCGCGATCACGCCATTCCGACGACTGTGACGCATCAGTTTCCCTGCCTTCCGGAGGAGTCAGCGGGCGCTTCACCCGCACCGGAGATAACGCGGTAAACCCATTCGGGTTATAGAGCGGGTAAGCATTTCACTCCATCGTGTACTGGGTAGTCCCTAGTTCATGACTGATCGCCCGCTGCTCCTCCTCGACGTGGACGGACCGCTCAACCCCTTCCGTTCGCCCCTCGCCGGTCTGCGCGGCTACCGGAGCCACCGGATGCGGCCCGACGTCTGGCTCTCCTACCGCGACCCGGAGTCGCGCAGCGCCCGGCGCGGCGCGCGGGTCCGCCTCCACCCGTCCCACGGGGCCCGGCTGCTGGCCCTGCCCTTCGAGCTCGCCTGGGCCACCGCCTGGACGCACCAGGCCAACACGCTGATCGCCCCGCACATCGGACTGCCCGGAGACCTGTCCGTCGTCGAATGGCCGGAACTGTTTGTCGAGGACCCCGACGGCCTCTCCTGGAAGACCCGCCACCTCCTCGACTGGGCGGCGGGCCGGCCCTTCGCCTGGGTCGACGACATGATCAACCCCCGCGACCGCGCCTGGGTCGCCGCCCACTACCCGGCCCCGGCCCTCCTCCTGCGCATCCACCCCCGCCACGGACTGCGCGACCGCGACTTCACCACCTTGACCCGCTGGGCCGCCGGGCTCAGCCCAGCAGAGCGGTGACCGGGTCCGGCGAGGGGTGGCCCGTGGGCCACCAGTCCTCGTCGTCCGGGCGGGACTCGTAGGCGTACCAGAGGGCGTCACGGCCCAGGCGGAGCTGGCGGGTGCGGCTGGTGAGACGGTTGCGGTCGGGGCGGAAGGATCCCTGCGCGGCGGCCAGCAGCAGCGGGCGGGCCCGGTCGAAGGGGCCCGCCGGCGGGTCCCAGGGCTCTTCGAGCGCGGCCAGTGCAGGGCTGCCGCCCTGGCGCCACGCGGCGGCGGCCCGGGCCAGGTCGGTGGTGGTTCGGCCGGTGGCGCGGGCCAGGTCGCGGTAGAGGGTGCGGGCCGCGCCGGTGAGCCCGGCCGTCGGGTGCGCGGACGCCAGCCGGACGGCGTCCTGCCAGAGGCCGAGCCCGGCGATCGGGTCCTCGCCGGTCGTGAGGAGGGAGAGTGCGCGGGCGGCCGCGTCGCAGGCGAGCTGGTCGAGGGCCAGCGGGTCCGGGGCCGCCGGATCGGCCGGGTAGGCGGGCGGGAGCCCCGTGGCGGCGGGGACCGGAAGCGGTGCGGGCAGCAGCGGAAGGCTGGTGCGGGCGAGTGCGGACCGAGCCGGGACCCCGGGGAAGTCCGGTGCCGTGTCGGGCTGTTCGCGCGCGGCGTGGGCGGCGTTGCGGCGGGTGAGCTCCTCCAGGAGCTCCCGCTCCCCCCGGCCGCGCAGGAGCAGCAGGACGAAGGGGTCCTCGTCGAGGAGGCGGGCCGCCCGGTAGCAGAGGGCCGCCGCGTGCTTGCACGGCGGACGTCCGAAGTCCGGGCAGGAGCAGTGCGGGACGAGCTCGCCCGCTCCGGGCAGGACGCTCTGCGCCAGCGACTGCGGAACCTCCCGCTCCAGCAGCGCGGCGAGTGCCGCGGGGTCGGCCGCGACCGCCTCCAGGAGCTCGTTCCACTCCTCGTCCGCGAAGGCGGGCAGGGTCAGCTCGGTGCGGTACGGGCGGGGCCGGCTGCCCCGGACGTACGCCACGATCCGGCCGGGCGTGACGGTCACCGCGTCGACGTGCCCCTCCGCGGCGTACGCACGGCCGCGTGCCAGGCGGGCGCTGTCGTGGGAGACCTCCTCCAGCGCCGTCACCCAGGCCCGGCCCCACCAGCTCACCGCCGCCGCCCCGGCGGGCACGGTCTCGAAGGTGCGGCGGCGGTCGTCCCGCGCGGTGATCATGCGGGCCTCCGCAGGGAGACGAGATCGGCCAGCTCGCGGTCGGTCAGCTCGGTCAGCGCCGACTCGCCCGAGCCGAGGACGGCGTCGGCCAGGGCCCGCTTCGCCTCCAGCATCTCGGCGATGCGGTCCTCGACGGTGCCTTCGGCGATGATCCGGTGGACCTGTACGGGCTGGGTCTGGCCGATGCGGTAGGCACGGTCGGTGGCCTGTTCCTCGACGGCCGGGTTCCACCAGCGGTCGAAGTGGATGACGTGGCCGGCCCGGGTGAGGTTCAGCCCCGTGCCCGCCGCCTTCAGGGACAGCAGGAAGACGGGGACCTCGCCCGCCTGGAAACGGTCGACGAGCTCCTCCCGGCGCGGCACCGGAGTCCCCCCGTGCAGCAGTTGGTGGGAGATCCCCCGGGCCGACAGGTGCCGTTCGATCAGGCGGGCCATCGTCACGTACTGGGTGAAGACCAGCACCGAGCCGCCCTCCGCCAGGATCGTGTCCAGCAGCTCGTCCAGCAGGGCGAGCTTGCCCGAGCGGTGCGCGATCCTCGGCTGCTCCTCCTTGAGGTACTGCGCCGGGTGGTTGCAGATCTGCTTGAGCGAGGCCAGCAGCTTCATGATCATGCCGCGTCGTTCCATGCCCTCGCTCGACTCGATCACGGCCATCGCCTCCTCCACCGCGGCCTGGTAGAGCGAGGCCTGCTCCCGGGTGAGGGAGACGGGGTGGTCGGTCTCCGTCTTCGGCGGCAGCTCGGGCGCGATGCCGGGGTCGGACTTCTTGCGGCGCAGCAGGAACGGCCGGACGAGCGCGGACAGCCGGGCGACCGCCGCCTCGTTGCCGCCGTCCTCCTCCGTCTGGTGTTCCACCGGGCGGGCGTGGCGGGCCCGGAAGGCGGTGAGCGGCCCCAGCAGCCCCGGCGTGGTCCAGTCGAGCAGCGCCCACAGCTCGGAGAGGTTGTTCTCCACGGGGGTGCCGGTCAGCGCCACCCGGGCCGGTGCCGGCACCGTGCGCAGCGCCTTCGCGGTCGCCGAATGCGGGTTCTTGACGTGCTGCGCCTCATCGGCGACGACCATGCCCCACCGCTGCTGTGCCAGCAGGTCGGCGCTGGCGCGCATCGTGCCGTACGTGGTGAGCACGAACCCGCCCTCGCAGGACGTCAGGTCCTCGATGCTGCGGCCGCCGCCGTGGAAGCGGCGCACGGGCGTGCCGGGGGCGAACTTCTCGATCTCCCGCTGCCAGTTGCCCAGGAGGGACGCGGGGCACACCACGAGCGTCGGCTCGGGCCGGTCCCGGTGCAGGTGCAGCGCGATCAGGGTGACGGTCTTGCCGAGGCCCATGTCGTCGGCGAGGCAGCCGCCGAGACCGAGGGAGGTCATCAGGTCCAGCCAGGCCAGGCCGCGGGCCTGGTAGTCGCGCAGGGTGGCCTTGAGCGCGGCGGGCTGCGGGAGCGGGGCCAGCTCCCCCGTCAGCCGCTCCCGCAGGGCGGCCAGTGCCCCCACCGGCACGGCCTCGACCGGCTCGCCGTCGACCTCCGCCGTTCCCGAGAGCGCGGCGGCCAGCGCGTCCACCGGGTCCAGCACGCCCAGTTCCCGCTTGCGCGCCTTGCGGACCAGCTCCGGGTCCACCCGCACCCACTGGTCCCGCAGCCGTACGACGGGCCGGTGGGCCTGTGCCAGCGCGTCCATCTCCCCCGGGGTCAGCCGGTCACCGCCCAGCGCCAGTTCCCAGGAGAAGGCGAAGAGGTGCTCGGCGTCGAAGAAGGCGGTGCCGTCGGTCGCGGAACCGGGCGCGGTGGACCGTACGACGGCGGTCGCCGACAGCGTACGGGCCAGCTCGCGCGGCCAGTGGACCAGGACCCCGGCGGCCGCCAGCCGGCTCGCGGCCACCCCCAGCAGGTCCTCGAGCTCCGGGTCGGACAGGGCGAGGGAATCGGGCACGGGCTGGTCCAGCAGCCGCAGCAGGGGCGGCCAGACCCGCGCGGCCCGGCGCAGCGCGAGCACGGCGTCGATCCGGGCGCGGGGGCCGAACCCGGCCGCCGCCGTGCCCGCCCACAACTGCCCGGCATCGGTGACCAGGGTCGGATCGGCGAGGCTGTGCACCTGGACGACGGCGGCCCCGGCACGCCGGACGTCCTCGCCCTCGGCCTCGTCGAAGAGGCGGAAGGAGGACAGGTCGAGGCGCAGCGAGACGCCGACCCCGGCGTCGGCTCCGGCCGCGACCTGCGCGGCCCAGTCCTGTATGCCCGGCACCCGCTGCGCCTCCCGCGCGGCGAACGGCCGCCCGGCGGCCACGGCCGCGGCCGGGGTACGGGGCAGGCTGTCGGCGACGGCGTCGAGGAACGCGCGGACCAGCGCCTCCGGTTCGGGCAGCTGGAGCGGACGGCGGCCGGGGAGGGGGGTCGCGTACCCCTCGTGCGGCAGGGCCGCGGCGACTGCGCGCAGGTGGTCGATGTCGGCGGCGTCGAGCGGGCCGGCACGCCAGGCGTCCACCCCCTCGGGGGTGAGCCCGGGGAGCAGCCGGCCGCGGGCGGCCAGGGTGAGCGCCTGCGTGGCGGCGGTCCCCCA
>NZ_JARAYQ010000312.1:0-8511 GCF_033794505.1 Streptomyces sp. MB09-01
GCGCCACAACCCCCGCTCCCTCCCCCAGCGGCCCCGGCGAGCGGACCGGCACCGTGACCCCGGCGGCGCCGCAGCCGGTTCCCCCGCCCGCCGACGACAAGGGCGCCCCGGCCGGTTACCGGGTCGTCGAGGATCCCGAGGGGTTCTCGCTCGCCGTCCCCCTCGGCTTCACGCGCAAGGTCGAGGGTCCCCGGATCTTCTACATGTCCCCCGGTGAGACCTTCCGCATCGGCATCAAGGTGGCCGATCCGGAGTCGGGCGGGCCGCTCGCCGTGCACCAACGGGCCCACGCCAAGGGGCCGTCCAACAACCCCGGCTACCGGGACGCCGAGGTCTCGGCGAGGACGCACAACGGCCACGAGGCCGCGCTCTGGCTGTTCACCTGGAACGGCTTCTCGGCGGCCGAAGGCCCCCGGCACACCCGCGACCTGTGCTGGGAGGAGGGCGGCCGGCTGTACGACGTGTGGGTCTCGTCGCCGGTCGGACGTTCCGGCGAGGCGCGGGGCTACTTCGACACGGCGGTGCGGACCTTCGTACGGACGGGCTGAACAGCGGACCGGCCGGCAGCGGACCCGGGAAGAACGGACCCGGAGAGTACGGTCCGGATCTACGACGGTCCGGATCTACGGCGGCCGCCCGGTTTCCCGGCCATGGGCGCGAGGATGTGACGGGGTGACGGGTCCGGCCGGGGTCCGGCGGCACCTCCTAGACTGGGGTCACATGTCCGACTCCCTCCCCCTCGCCGAAGCGGCCGCCGGGCCTGCCGGCGCTGCGGCTGCCGCGCCACCGCCTGCCGCGCCTCCGGTCGCCGTCCGGGCGGCGATGCGCCGGCCCCTGCGCTTCCTGGGCTCGTGGTGGCCCTGGCGGTGCTGGGCGTACGCGGGCAGCGGATTCCTCATCGGCTATCCGGTCCTGGTCGTCCTGGGACTGCTCGTCGGGCTCGGTGTGGTGCTCGCGGTGGCCGGGATCGGGCTGCTGCTCCTGCTCTGCGCGGTCGTCGCCGGGGTGCCGCTGGGGGCGCTGGAGCGGTGGCGGCTGCGGTGCGTGGAGCCCGTGCGCGTGGCGGACCCGCACACCTCGCTCGCCGGGGCTGGGGCCGCCGCGTGGCTGCGGACGCGACTGCGCGAGCGGGCCACCTGGCGGGAGTTCGGTTACGCCGCCCTGCTCGGGCCGGTCTTCGGAGCGGCCGGGTTCCTCGTGATCACGCTGGTGGCGTTCTCCCTGGTCCTCGTCGCGACCCCGGTCACCGTGTGGGCCATCGCCCCGGACCACGTGATGCTGATCCCCGGCCGGCCCGTCTCCGGCCCGCTGGAGGGCCTCGGCGGCACGGCGGCCGGACTGGCCGGGCTGGTGGTGGCCGCGTACGCGGGAGCCCTGCTCGCCGGAGCGCAGGTCACGACCGTGCGCCGGCTGCTCGGGCCGCGCGAGGAGGCCGACCGGGTCATGGAGCTCACCCGCTCTCGGGTCCGGCTCGTCGAGGCCTTCGAGGCCGAACGGCGGCGCATCGAAAGGGACTTGCACGACGGCGCCCAGCAGCAGCTGGTCGCGCTCAGCATGACCCTGGGCCTCGCCGAGCTGGAACTGCGGGGACTGCCGGAGGCCGCCGGGGCCGCCGCGCTGGTCGCCCGGGGCCGCGGCGAGGCGAAGGTGGCCCTGGAGCAACTGCGCGACCTCGTGCGGGGCATCCACCCGCAGGTGCTCACCGACCACGGACTCGCGGCGGCCGTGGCCGAAGTGGCCCTGCGCCATCCCGTGCCCGTCGCGCTGGACCTGGACCTGCCCCGATTGCCCGAACCGGTGGAGATCACCGCGTACTTCACGGTCACCGAGGCCCTCGCGAACGCCGCCAAGCACAGCGGTGCCTCGCGGATCACGGTCGCGGGTAGGGTCGAGGGCGACCGGCTCACCCTCTCCGTCACCGACGACGGCCGCGGCGGTGCCGATCCCGGCGCGGGGGCGGGCCTGGCGGGACTCGCGGACAGGGTGGCGATGTTGAAGGGCAGACTGGTGGTGTCCAGTCCGGTGGGCGGCCCGACCGAACTGCGCGTGGAGGTCCCGTGCTCCGGCTGATCCTCGCCGAGGACTCCGTACTGCTGCGCGCCGGGCTGACGGAACTCCTCACCCGCGGCGGCCACCGGGTCCTCGCGGCCGTCGGCAGCGCCGAGGAGCTCGTACGGGCGGTGGAGGCGGAGCGGCCGGACGTCGTCGTCACCGATGTGCGGATGCCGCCCGGCTTCCGCGACGAAGGCCTGCGGGCAGCGCTCGAACTCCGTGCCGGGGACGGGTCGTTGCCCGTGCTCGTGCTCTCCCAGTACGTCGCCACGGCCTACGCCGCCCAGCTGCTCACCGGCGCCTCTGCGGCCGGGCTGGGCTACCTCCTCAAGGACCGCGTCGGCGAGGTGGCCGAGTTCCTGGACGCCCTCCAGCGGGTCGCCGACGGCCAGACCGTCATCGACCCGGAGGTGGTACGGGTCCTGCTCAGCCGCCGGTCCGAGAACCGGCCGCTGGCCCGGCTGACCCCGCGCGAGCGCGAGGTACTGACCCTGATGGCCTCGGGCCTCAACAACCAGGCCTTGGCCGCACGGCTGTTCATCACCGAGGCCGCGGTCGTCAAACACGCGTCCAGCATCTTCGCGAAGCTCGACCTGGACGCCACCGAGGGCAACCGCCGCGTCCTCGCGGTCCTGGCCCACCTGCGCGGCGCCGACGGCTAGGCCCAGTACGAGCATGACGGCTTCTCTGTCTCGGAGGCCTCCCGGCCGGAGCTCGGCGGGCAGCCGGCCGTGGCGCTGTCGCCGGCCGTGGCGGACGACGGCCGGCTGCTGCCCGGCACCACCGACGGAAGGATCCTCGGCTGCCGGGAGCCCGCCACGATCCGGGTGGGGCGCGGGGGCGCGCCGGCCGTGCGGGACCAGAGGGCCAGCAGCACCGGGAGCGCCAGGTAGCCGAAGCGGCCCGCGGGCGCCAGCAGGAAGGCCGTGGTGAGGCCGATCGCGAGGCGGTCCGCCGCCGCGACCAGCGTGCGCGGGGGCCGGACCACCAGCGAGAGGGCCACGGCCAGACCTCCCAGCACGAGCAGGGCCGTCGTCAGGTACCAGCCCCAGGAGCCCAGTTCGGCCAGCAGATGTCCGGGGAACGGGCTGCCCGCCGGGGTCGCGACCTCCGCGCGCCCGGTGGGGAAGGCGAACACCTGCCGCCACAGCTCGTCCGGCTGGAGCAGCGCACCGGGCAGCACCAGCAGGGCCGTACCGCCTGCCGCCGTCACTCCGCAGCGCACCGCCGACCGCCCGCCCCGGCAGACGGCGAGCAGGGCCACCGCCACGGCCACCGCGGGCAGCGCCGTCCACTTCAGCGCGCACGCCCCGGCGAGGGCCGCGCCGGCCACCACCGGCCGGCCCGCCGCGGCGGCGGCGAGCGCGAGGCAGCACAGCCCGGCCAGTGGCAGGTCCACCCCGCTCACGGAGAGGGGCATGGCCACCAGGGGTGAGGCCACCAGCACGGGAAGCAGCGGCGACGGGGCCGCGCCGAGCAGCCTCCGCCCGGCCCACAGGCCGGCGAACAGGGCCGCCGCGCACCAGATCCGGGCATCGCCCAGCAGCCGGACGGCCCAGCCGTCCCCGCCGCCGAGCAGGGCCCCCGGGATGCCGAGCAGGGCCATGCCCGGCAGGTAGGGCGTGTACTCCCCGACGGTCGCGGGCCGGTCGACGTAGAGGCGGCCGGACTCCAGCAGGAGCCGCCCGGACCGTTCGATGACCATCACCTCCGACTGTCCCCGGCCGGTCAGGACCAGCCACAGCAGCGGTACGGCGACGGCGCCGAGCAGTGCGGCGGCGAGGGCGGCGCGGCGGCGGCCCAGGGCGGCGGCCACGGCGGCGGCGAGGTACCCGCAGGCCGCGCACCAGCCCCACAGCCGGTGGGGTTCCAGCGGGGAAAGGAGCGGGAAGGACAGCACCCAGGCGGCCGCGAGCAGCCAGCCCGCGGTCCAACGGGCGGTACGGGAAAGGGTCATGGCCCCATTCCAGCCGCGCGGCCCCCACCGGGTCTGCACGCCCAGGTGGACACTTCGCGGTGGGGTTTCCCCTACCGTGCCGCCCTCGCCGCGCCCGGCGCGCACGCGAAAGGGGCGCGGTCCCGAAGGCCGCGCCCCTCACGGGATCGTCATTCGAAGGCTCAGGCCTCCGGGGAGCCGCCGAAGCGCTCGCGGTAGGACTCCAGGTCCTCCTCGGTGACCCGCGCGAAGAGCACCGGCGGCACGGTGAACGGCGTACCGGCCGGGACCGCGTCCAGAGACCTGGCCTGCTCCGGGGTGACCCAGGTGGCCGTGTCGTCGGCGAGCTCGAAGGAGGAGCGCACGGTGCGCGCCGAGGCGGGGATGAACGGCTCGGAGACCACCGAGTAGAGGTGGATCAGGTTCATCGCGGTGCGCAGGGTGAGCGCCGCGCCCTCCAGGTCGGTCTTGACCTCCAGCCAGGGGGCCTTCTCGTCCAGGTAGGCGTTGCCGGCCGACCACAGGGCGCGCAGCGCGGCCGCCGCCTTGCGGTACTGGAGGGACTCCATGTGTCCCTCGTACTCGGCCAGCAGCTCGGCGATCTGCTCGCCCAGCTTGGCTTCGACCTCTCCGGCGGGGCTGCCGGCGGGGACCTCGTCGCCGAACTTCTTGCGGGAGAAGGTCAGTACGCGGTTGACGAAGTTGCCGAGGGTGCCGCCGAGGTCCTTGTTGACCGTGGCGGCGAAGTGCTCCCACGTGAAGGACGAGTCGTCGGACTCGGGCGCGTTGGCGATGAGGAAGTAGCGCCAGAAGTCGGCCGGGAGGATCTCCAGCGCCTGGTCGGTGAAGACGCCGCGCTTCTGCGAGGTGGAGAACTTGCCGCCGTAGTACGTCAGCCAGTTGAAGGCCTTGACGTAGTCGACCTTCTTCCACGGCTCGCGGGTGGCCAGTTCGGTGGCGGGGAACATCACCGTGTGGAACGGGACGTTGTCCTTGGCCATGAACTGGGTGTAGCGGACGTCCTCGGCCTCGTACCACCACGACTTGTAGTCGCGGTTCGCCGGGTCCAGGTCCGACCACTCCTTGGTGGAGCCGATGTACTCGATCGGGGCGTCGAACCAGACGTAGAAGACCTTGCCCTCGGCCGCCAGCTCGGGCCAGGTGTCGGCCGGGACCGGGACGCCCCAGTCGAGGTCACGGGTGATGGCGCGGTCGTGCAGGCCCTCGGTCAGCCACTTGCGGGCGATGGAGGAGGCGAGCTGCGGCCACTCCTCCTCGTGCTCGGAGACCCAGGCCTCGACCTCGTGCTGGAGCTTGGACTGCAGGAGGAAGAGGTGCTTGGTCTCGCGGACCTCCAGCTCGGTGGAGCCGGAGATGGCCGAGCGGGGCTCGATCAGGTCCGTGGGGTCCAGGACGCGGGTGCAGTTCTCGCACTGGTCGCCGCGGGCCTTGTCGTAGCCGCAGTGCGGGCAGGTGCCCTCGACGTAGCGGTCCGGCAGGAAGCGGCCGTCGACCGGCGAGTAGACCTGCCGGATCGCGCGCTCCTCGATGAAGCCGTTCTCCTGGAGCCTGCGCGCGAAGTGCTGGGTGATCTCGCGGTTCTGCGCGGAGGAGCTGCGGCCGAAGTAGTCGAAGGACAGCTCGAAGCCGTCGTAGACCGCCTTCTGGGCGTCGTGGGCCTGCGCGCAGAAGTCGGCGACCGAGATGCCGGCCTCCTTGGCGGCGAGTTCGGCGGGGGTGCCGTGCTCGTCGGTGGCGCAGATGTAGAGGACGTCGTGGCCGCGCTGGCGGAGGTACCGGGAGTACACATCCGCCGGAAGCATCGACCCGACCATGTTGCCCAGGTGCTTGATCCCGTTGATGTAGGGAAGCGCGCTGGTGATCAGGTGTCGAGCCATCCTCGGATGCTCCATTTCCTCTGTGCGGTACCACGTGACGTGACGGATTGTGAGTGCGGTTCATCGTATCGAACCGCCGAAAGGCCACGCGCCGCATTTGTTCAGGGTGGACTAACGCAAAAGCGAGGGCAGTGACCTCTCCGTCACGGCCCTCGCGATCGGGCCCATGGTACAGGCGGCCGGCAGGGCACCGGACCGGAGGTCCGGCGGCACCGGCAGCGGGCATATGCATACGTGCTGGCTGGAGCCCTGCGCGATCGAGATCGATCACGGTTCGATCATCGGCGACGCAATGCTTCCAGCTTTCTTCTCTGCACCCTCCGACTGCGCCCGCGCTGCTTTCCTGTTCTGCGCACAGGGGATGAGGTGGAGCGGTGAGCGATGGCGGACCGGAGGAGTCCGGTGGGGCGGTGGGACTACCGAGCCGGCGTCGGCGGCCGACTCCCATGAGCCAGTGGGGTCCGACGGCGCGCCTGTCGTACTGGGCCTTCCACGCCAACCGGCGGCCCGCGTACATGCGCTTCGCGTATCTGCAGCTGGGTTCCGACGCGGCGGCGGAGGAGGCGGTGGACGCCACCTTCGACTCGATCATGGGCGAGTGGCTCCGGATGCTCCACATGGACCGCCTCGACGCCTACGCGTGGACCGTGCTCAAGCACTGCCTGGTCGACCGGCAGCACCGGCGCCACCCCTGGCAGCAGCAGCCCGAGCCGATGGACATCAGCGCCTTCGAGGCCGCCCTCAAGGAGGCCCACGCCGACCGGTACGAGGTGCTGACCGACACCATCCGCTTCTACTCCGCCGTCTCCCGGCTCGCCGAGCGGCAGCGCGACGCCGTCCTCCTGAGGTACGGGCTCCGGTGCACCCCCGGCGAGGCCGCCGAGGTGATGGGCGTCGACGAGGCCACGGTCCGCTCCTACCTCGGCCAGGCCCACCGGCGGCTCGCCCGCCTCCTCGACACGTCCGTCGAACCGGCCGAACCAGCCGAACCAGCCGAATCATGAAGCGGCACGAGCCACAGGAGCGGCAGGACGACGACCCGGCGCCCCGCTCGCTCGCCGAGTTCCTCGCCCGGGCGGGTGTCCGCGACCGCTACCGGTACTACGACCTCGGCGCGGCCGAGGCCCGGCTGCTGCGCGCGACACCGCACGCGCCGGCCCCCGGGCACCGGGCCCGGCGCCGGTCGGCCTACGGATGGAGCGACCCGGCCCGGGACTGCCCGCTCGACGCCGAACGGGCGCGGCGCGACCTCAAGGCCGTCTGCCTGGCGTCCGTGTGCGCGCCGAAGGCCGGGGCGCACCTCGACTCCTTCCGCACCGGCGGGCACACCGACCTGGCCGGTGCGGTCGTCTTCGGCTGCCTGCTGCACCTCGCAGGGCTGCGCGAAGGCGCCCGCTTCTGGTGGCAGTTCGCCGCCGGTTCCGGGAGCCCGCCGACCGCCGCGGCCGCGTACTGCCTCTTCCTCGACCACTCCCGGCGCGGCGAGCACCACGACGCCCGGCACTGGGCGCGCGAGCTGGGCCGCCGCGGCTTCCGGCCGGGCGGCCGGCGGGACCTGCGGGAGGTCCGGCTGTGCGCGCAGGCGGCCGTGCTGCGCTACGTCGACCAGTTCGAGGACCCGGACCTGGGCGCGGTGCCCCTGCCGCGGCCCGGGCTGTCCGCGGTGCTGACCGCCTTCCTGGCGGCGCCCGTCTCCGTGACCGCGACCGTCCCGGCGCCGGCGGCCCCGGCGCCCGCGGACCCGGCCCGGCCGTCCACAGGACCGCTGCGCCACCCGGCGCTGACGGCGGCGGCCCGCGGGACCGTCGTCCAGGGCGGGACGGGCGGGGCCCTGGCGGAGGCCCGCCGCGCGCTGGCCGTCGTACGCGTCCTGGAGCAGCACCCGCTGGGGGTGCGGGCCGCCCGGCTCGCACGGGAGTCGGGCCTCGCCGAGGCGGAGCTGCGCCGGCTCCTGTCGATGCTGTGCGAGGAGGAGTACGCGTACCGCGCGGGCGCCGGGGTGTACGGGCGCGGGCCCGCCCTGGACCGGCTCACCGCCCCCGGCGGCCACGGCCTGGCCGGCCAGCTCCAGCGCACCCTGGCCCTGGCCCGGGACAGCGCGGGCGCCGCGGTGTACCTCAGCCGGTACGCCGACGGGGAGGTCCGGATCACGCAGATGGCGGACGGGCCCGCGACCCCGCCGGTGCGCGAGTGGGTCGACTTCCGGGCCGCCGCGCACGCCAGCGCGGTCGGCAAGTGCCTGCTGACCCAGCTCGACCACGACCGCCGCGCCGACCACGTGGCCCGGCACCGGCCCGCCCGGCTCACGCCTCGGACGATCACCGACAGCCGGGCCCTGTTCTCCGCCCTGGACGCGGTCGCTCCGGGCGCGCCCGTCTTCGACCTGCTCGAATACTCCCCCGGAGTCGTCTGCTCGGCGGTCCCGATCGCGATCGGCGACGCGGCCGGGAGCCTCGCGCTCTCCCTTCCCGCGACCCATGCCCACCGACTGCCCGAGGCCACCGCGGCCCTGCGCCGCAAGGCCGTCCCGGTGCTCCTCGCACTGCTCCTGACCGGTGCGATCCCCCCGGACGCCCCGGCCCCCGCGGACGTTCCCGCCGCCGGGCCCCCGGCGGCGGGAACGTC
>NZ_JARAYQ010000313.1:0-8459 GCF_033794505.1 Streptomyces sp. MB09-01
CCCATGAGTACCCCGCCGCCCCCCAGCCAGCCGCCGGACGGCGGCTGGCTGGGGGGCGGCGGGGTACTCATGGGTTGCTCATGCCTCTCGCTGGGCTGCTCGTTGGACGCGTTGTCACTTGCCGAAGACCATCAGGAGCTTCTCGTCCGTGCCCTTGGCCTGCAGACGGGAGGTGGAGATGAAGAACCGTCCGTCCACGTAGTCGAGCTTCGGTGTGCGGAAGGAGCTCTCGATCGGCGCGGCCGGGCCCGACGGGTGGCGTAGGAGTGCGGTGGGGGTGCCGCCGCCGGCCGGGATGGAGATGACCTCGCCGCCCTGCTCCTCCTCGGCCTTGCGGTAGGCGATCAGCTGCCCGTTGGCGGCCTTGATCGGGGTGAGGGTGCGCTTGTCGCCGGCCGGGGTGCGCCACTTGTCCTTGCCGGTGGCCAGGTCGAAGGCGACGATCTCGTTGGCCTTGCCGGCCTCCGCCGCGGTCGGGAGGTACAGGGTGCCCGCGTCGACGACGGCCGAGGGGCAGGTCGTCAGGGACCGGAAGAGGCCGGTGTCGCCGCAGCCGACGGTGAAGCTGCCCTCTCCGGCGAGGGTGGCGGTCTGCTTCCCGTCGGGTCCCAGGACCACGATGGAGCGCTGCTTGGTCTCCTCGTTGCCGATGTCGAGGACGAGCGGGTCCACCGAGTAGATGCTGGTGACCTTGAACTTCTTGGGGAGCCGGAAGGCCCAGGCCTTCTGGCCGGTGACGGGGTCGACCCCGTGGACCTCGGCGGTGGCGTCCGCGTCGCTGCAGGTGGCGAGGGCGATCATCTTGCCGTTGCCGGCTTCGTAGCCGTCGGGCTTGCAGCCGGTGCCCATGGCGCTCCCGAAGAGCTTGTCACCGGTGCTGATCTTGAAGGCGCTGGCGGTGCCGCCGCGGCTGACGGCGACGGTGTCGCCGGTCATGGCCAGGGTGGGGCTGGTGAAGATGTCGAAGAGCCCTTCCTTGGGCACCTCCTTCGACCAGACCTCCTTGCCGGTCTTGAGGTCGACCACGCGCAGCTGCGTGCAGGTGGCGTTCTCCCCCTCGCCGTCGCGGTACATGACAGCCGTCTTGCCGTCGGCGGTGGTGTCCCGGGCGACGGAGCAGATCTGGGCTGGGAAGGCGAGCGTCCACTTCTCCTTGCCGTCGGTGACCGCATAGCCGTTGAGGGACTTCCAGACGCTCTTGACGACGGTGTCGCCGACGACCCACTGGGCCGCGGAGTCGACGCCCATGCCGGGGCCGTCGACCTTGGCGGTCTTGAACCAGAGGACCTTGTCCTCGCCCTGCTTGCGGCCGGAGTTGAGGTCGGCCTGCTGGCCGCCGGCGCCGTTGCCGTTGCCGTTGCCGTCGCCGTTGTCCACGGAAGGGGAGGCGGAGGGCTTGGCGTCGGTGGACTCCTGCGCCACGGGCGGCTTCGGGTCCTCGTCGTCGGAGAAGCCGACGTAGCCGGCGACCGCGACGGCGAGGACGGCTGCGGCGGCCGAGGCGGCGATCAGCACGGTCCGCTTCTTCTTCGGCGGCATCCCGGGGGCGCCGGGTGCACCGGGCGTTCCGGGCGGGGGCGGGTAGCCGTAGCCCGGGGGCTGCTGCTGGACGGTGGGCGGCTGCTGCGCGTACGGGGCCTGCTGCGCGTACGGGTTCTCGCCCTGCGGGTATCCGTACCCCTGCTGCGGCGGGCCGGGCAGGTGACCGTAACCGGAAGGAGTCGGTGGCTGGTTCGGCGGCTGGGGCGGCTCGGTCATCAGCGCACGCTTTCGGCTTCGGCGGGTCGGGGAGGATGACCTTTCTATCACTGACGGCCCTCGAACACCGGGCCGGTCCGCCCCCTGTTCCCAAGGGAGGACCGGCCCGTGATGCCGTCGTTATCCGGCCAGTTGGCCCGGCCGGGTGAGCGAATCTAGGCCTCCTCGGCCAGCTCCAGCCAGCGCATCTCCAAATCGTCGCGGTCCGCGAGCAGTTCGCGGAGCTCCGCGTCGAGCTTGGCCACCTTGTCGTAGTCGGTGGAGTTCTCGGCGATCTGGGCGTGCAGGTTGCCCTCGCGGTCGGCGAGCTTGTTGAGCTGCCGCTCGATCTTCTGGAGTTCCTTCTTCGCGGCGCGGGAGTCCACGGAGGCGGCGGTCTTCGCCGCCGCGGCGGCGGTGGCCGCGACGGGCGCCGGGGAGGCCGCCTCGATCATCCGCCGGCGGCGCTCCAGGTACTCGTCCAGGCCGCGCGGCAGCATCCGCAGGCTCGCGTCGCCGAGGAGCGCCATCACCGTGTCGGTGGTGCGCTCGATGAAGAACCGGTCGTGGGAGATCACGATCATCGAGCCGGGCCAGCCGTCGAGGAGGTCCTCCAGCTGGGTCAGGGTCTCGATGTCGAGGTCGTTGGTGGGCTCGTCGAGGAAGAGGACGTTGGGCTCGTCCATCAGCAGGCGCAGGATCTGCAGCCGGCGCCGCTCACCGCCGGAGAGGTCGCCGACCGGCGTCCACTGCTTCTCCTTGGTGAAGCCGAACTGCTCGCACAGCTGGCCCGCCGTCATCTCGCGGCCCTTGCCGAGGTCGACGCGGTCGCGGACGCGCTGGACGGCTTCCAGGACCCGCAGGGACGGGTCGAGTTCGCCGACCTCCTGCGAGAGGTAGGCCAGCTTGACGGTCTTGCCGACGGTGATCTTGCCGGCGGCGGGCTGCACGTCGCCCTGGGTGCGGGCGGCTTCGGCCAGGGCGCGCAGCAGGGAGGTCTTGCCGGCGCCGTTGACGCCGACGAGGCCGACGCGGTCGCCGGGGCCCAGGTGCCAGGTGAGGTGCTTGAGCAGTTCCTTCGGACCGGCGTGCACGCTGACGTCCTCGAGGTCGAAGACCGTCTTGCCGAGGCGGGCGTTGGCGAACCGCATCAGCTCGCTGGTGTCGCGCGGCGGCGGCACGTCGGCGATCAGCTCGTTGGCGGCCTCGATGCGGTAGCGGGGCTTGGAGGTCCGGGCGGGGGCGCCGCGGCGCAGCCAGGCCAGCTCCTTGCGCATCAGGTTCTGCCGCTTGGACTCCTCGGTGGCGGCGATGCGGTCGCGCTCGGCGCGGGCGAAGACGTAGTCGCTGTAGCCGCCCTCGTACTCGTGCACGTCACCGCGCTGCACGTCCCACATGCGGGTGCAGACCTGGTCGAGGAACCAGCGGTCGTGGGTGACGCAGACGAGCGCGGAGCGGCGCTCCTGGAGGTGCTGGGCCAGCCAGGAGATGCCCTCGACGTCGAGGTGGTTGGTGGGCTCGTCGAGGATCAGCAGGTCCTGGTCGGCGATGAGCAGCTTGGCGAGGGCGATGCGGCGGCGCTCGCCGCCGGAGAGCGGGCCGATGACGGTGTCGAGGCCCTGGCCGAAGCCGGGGAGGTCGAGGCCGCCGAAGAGTCCGGTGAGCACGTCGCGGATCTTGGCGTTGCCGGCCCACTCGTGGTCGGCCATGTCCCGGATGATCTCGTGGCGGATGGTCGCCTTGGGATCGAGGGAGTCGTGCTGGGTGAGGACGCCCATGCGCAGTCCCCCGGACTGGGTGACCCGGCCGGTGTCTGGCTCCTCCAGCTTGGCGAGCATCCGGATGAGGGTGGTCTTGCCGTCGCCGTTGCGGCCGACGACGCCGATCCGGTCCCCCTCGGACACGCCGAGGGAAATGCTGTCCAGCAGGGTACGTGTGCCGTACACCTTGCTGACTGCCTCGACATTGACCAGATTGACGGCCATCAGACGCGCTCCAGGTGGGGTACCCCCGGACGGACTCTGGGGGAGGGTGTGGATCAGCCCCCCAGCCTAACGCTCCGGGCCGGGGCTGACCGTTCCACGAGCAGGGCGCCCGCGAGGGCCATCCCGATGGCGACCGGTGCGGTGACGGGGAAGGCGATCAGCGTGGCGCTGTGGCCGTCGAGCAGACCGCCGAGTCCGGTCATGGACAGGCCGAGGATGCCGAGGAGGCACAGGGTGATGCCGAGGGCGGCGACGGGGGCGCCGGCGCCGCCGGCCGTGCCGGTGCGCGGTGCGGCCGGGGCATCGAAGCGGCGGAACAGCGTGACGAACACGGCCGTCAGGGCGGTCGCCGCCAGGATGCGTACGGGGACCTGCGCCCACCAGGCGGCGCCGGCCGGGGCCGGGAGGTCCAGGCCGAGGGCGAGCTGGGCCCCGTACACGCCGAGCATGGCGGTGAGGTGCCACAGGAAGGCGGTCATGGCGACGCCGTTGGCGGCGACCACCCCGCGCCAGACGCGGGGGCGGGCCAGCCAGGCGGCGGCGGGCCGGGCGAGCAGCTGCACGGCGCCGACGAGCCACATGCCGTGCGCGAGCAGCGCGAGGGTGGGCGGGGCCATGTTGGACACCTTCTCGCCGGGCATCCCGACCATGGACAGCGGGTACGGGCCGTACGCCACCAGCAGGACGGCCCCGGCGAGACCCGCGGCGGCGAGGGCGGCGGGCCGGCGGATGCGGCCGTCGGCGCGGAGGAAGCCGAGCTGGTGGACGGCGAGCCAGACGAGGGCGAAGTTCAGGAACTCGACGTAGGGGACGCCGAGCGCGAAGCGCAGGACGTCGACCAGCGCGGCCGCTCCGGCCAGCGCGGCGAACGCGGCCCAGCCGTGGCGCTCGTGCAGCTTCAGCAGGGGCGGGGTGAAGGCGACCATCGCCAGGTAGATCCCGATGAACCACAGCGGCTGGGTGACCAGCCGCAGCGCGGCCCCGGTCAGCTGGCCGTCGCCGCGGCCGGCGAGCTGCACGGCGAGCGCGGCGGCGGCCCACACCAGGACGAAGACGAGGGTGGGGCGCAGCAGCCGCTGGAGCCGGGCCCGGAGGAAGGCGGCGTAGACGGACGTCCCGCTGCGGCGGGCGAGGGAGCGGTAGGACAGGGCGTGCGAGAACCCGCCGACGAAGAAGAACACCGGCATGACCTGCAGGCCCCAGGTGAGCACCTGGAGGGCGGGCACGAGGGCGAGCAGGTTCCCTATGCCGTCGCTGCTGACGGCGGCCATCAGCCAGTGCCCGGCGATGACGGTGCCGAGCGAGACGACCCGCAGCAGGTCGACGTACCGGTCCCGACCGGGTGGGGTGGCGAGGGCGAGGTCGCGTGCGCTGGCTGTCATGGGGCCACGGTCGCCTGCGCGGCCGCCTCCCCGACAGGGTGCGGGTACTCAACTCCCGCCTAGGTACCGGGGCTCCGCCCCGGACCCCTTACGGCGCTCCGCGCCCGCGCCTCAAACGCCGGCGAGGCCGAAAGACCGGGGCTCCGCCCCGAACCCCGCTCCTCGAACGCCGGAGGGGCTGACATTGCGCTCCGCGCACTCCAGCCCCACGGGCACGTGCAGACTGTCGCCGGCCACATGCGGCCCCGCCGGCGTTCGAGGCGCGGGGGTCCGGGGGCCGGCCCCCGGCAACGGCCCGCGGGGTCAGGACGGCAGGACGGTGGCGCCCGGGGCCGGGCTGGACGCCACCCGGGTGGCACGGCAGGTGCCGGACGCTTCGAGGGCGGCCGCGACCTTGGCGGCGGTTTCCCCGTCCGCGACCAGGAAGGCCGTCGTGGGGCCCGAGCCCGAGACCAGCGCGGCCAACGCCCCGGCTCCGGTGCCCGCCGCCAGCGTGTCCGCGAGGGACGGCCGCAGCGAGAGGGCCGCCGCCTGCAGGTCGTTGGTCAGCTCAGCGGCCAGCGCCTGCGCGTCCCCCGACGCCAGGGCGGCGAGCAGTGCCGGCGAGGCCTCCGGCTCGGGGACCTCCACGTCGGCGGTGAGCCGGTCGAACTCGCGGAACACCGCCGGGGTGGACAGTCCCCCGTCGGCCACAGCGAACACCCAGTGGAACGCCCCCGCGGCCACCGGGGTCAGCAGCTCGCCGCGGCCCGTGCCGAGCGCGGCCCCGCCGACGAGGCTGAAGGGGACGTCGCTGCCGAGCTCCGCGCAGATGTCGAGGAGTTCGGCGCGCGGGGTGTCCAGACCCCACAGGGTGTCGCAGGCCAGCAGGGCTCCCGCGCCGTCCGCGCTGCCGCCCGCCATGCCTCCCGCCACCGGGATGTTCTTCGCGATGTGGAGGTGGACGGCGGGCTCGATGCCGTGGCGGGCCGCGAGGCTCTCGGCGGCCCGCGCCGCGAGGTTGGTGCGGTCCAGCGGGACCTGGTCGGCGTCGGGACCCTCGCAGGTCACCGTCAGCGTGTCGGCCGGGGTCGCCGTGACCTCGTCGAACAGCGACACGGCGAGGAAGACGTTGGCCAGGTGGTGGAAGCCGTCGGGCCGGGGCGCGCCCACCGCCAGCTGGACGTTGACCTTCGCGGGGACCTGTACGGTCACCCCCGTCGTGCGCGCGCTCACAGTGCGGGCCTCTGCGCCGCGGGCTTGTTCTCGGCGATGGCGGCGAACTCCTCCACCGTCAGGGACTCGCCGCGCGCCTGCGGCGAGATGCCGGCGGCGACCAGCGCCGATTCGGCGCCCGCCGCCGAGCCGGCCCAGCCGGCCAGCGCGGCGCGCAGCGTCTTGCGGCGCTGGGCGAACGCCGCGTCCACGACCGCGAAGACCTCCGCCTTGGTGGCGGTGGTCTTGATGGGTTCGGTACGCCGCACCAGCGAAACGAGACCGGAGTCGACGTTCGGGGCGGGCCAGAAGACCTTGCGGCCGATGGCCCCGGCGCGCTTGACGTGTGCGTACCAGTTGGCCTTGACCGAGGGCACCCCGTAGACCTTGTTGCCGGGCTCGGCGGCCAGCCGGTCGGCGACCTCCGACTGCACCATCACCAGGGTCCGCTCGATGGTCGGGAAGCGGTCGAGCATGGTCAGCAGGACGGGCACGGCCACGTTGTACGGCAGGTTCGCGACGAGTGCGGTCGGCGCCGGACCGGGCAGTTCCGTCACCAGCATCGCGTCGGAGTGGACCAGCGCGAAGCGGTCCTTCTTCGCGGGCAGGCGGGCCTCGATGGTGGCGGGCAGCGCGGCCGCCAGAATGTCGTCGATCTCGACGGCGACGACCCGGTCGGCGGCCTCCAGCAGCGCGAGCGTCAGCGAGCCCAGGCCCGGGCCGACCTCGACGACCACGTCGTCCGGGCGGACCTCTGCGGTCCGCACGATCCGGCGGACCGTGTTGGCGTCGATGACGAAGTTCTGCCCCTTCTGCTTCGTCGGGCGTACGCCGAGTGCGGCGGCCAGCTCCCGGATGTCGGCCGGGCCGAGGAGGGCGTCGGGCGTGCCGGGGGTACTGGAGGAGGGGTTCTCGGGCTGCTGCTCTGCGGTGCTCACCGGTAAAGCGTCTCAGATCGGCAGGGTGATCCCGAGCCGGACCGGGTGTCCGGCTCGCGGACGCGTTCCGGCGTGCTCGCTACGACGTGAGCCTGCGGCCGCAGTGGGGCCACGGACTCGCTCCCCGCTGCACGTAGAGCTTCTTCGCCCGGTAGGTCTGTTCCGAGCCGGAGGCGTCCTGGGGGCGGCCGCTGCCGCCGAGGCCCTGCCAGGTGCGGACGTCGAACTGGTAGAGGCCGCCGTACGTTCCCGAGGCGTCGGTGGCCGAGGGCCGGCCGCCGGATTCGCACTGGGCGAGGGCCGCCCAGTTGAGGCCGTCGGCACCGGCGACGGAGCTGGGCAGCGGTTTGGTGCCGACCTTGACGAGCTGGGTGACGGGTTCGCGGACGACCTCGTCGGCGACGGCGCGGGGTGTCTGGCGGACCCCGTTGACGGTGCGCAGGGTGTAGGTGACCCGGCGCGCCCCGGGCCGGCCGGCGCGTTCGACGACCTCGGTGCCGGCGAACAGGCCGGGGTCCTTGACCTTCTCGGTCTCGAAGGGGATGCGTTCCTCGCGGACCTCGCGGGTGCCGGTGATGCGGAGCACGGTGACGGTCTGGCCGTCGCGCGGGAAGGCGGTGGGGGGTACGGAGGTGGTGTCCTGGCCCTGCAGGGTAATGCCGGCCTGGTCGAGGGCCTCCTGGACGGTGGCGGCGTTGGTGCGGATGGTGCGTTCGCGGCCGTCGGCCATGAAGGTGACGCTGCGTTCGGTGCGCACGCTCAGGGCGAGGCCGGAGCGCGGGACGGGCGCGGTGCGGGGGGCGGAGAGGTAGGCGCCCTCGGCGCGGATGCCGAACTGGCGCAGCGCGCCTTCGACGGTGCGGGCGGTGGTCCACACCTGGCGCTGCTGCCCGTCGAGGGTCAGGCGCAGGGGGCGGCCGTAGCGGACGACGATCTCCTCGCCGTCTTCGAGGGGTTCGCCGGGGGCGGGGGCGACGAGGTCGTGGGGGCCGACGCCGAGGCCTTCCGCGGCGAGCAGTTCCTCGACGTCGCCGGCGAAGGTGTGCAGGTTCCTCGGGACCCCGTCCACGGTGAGCCGTACGGACTTGTCGGCGGCGACGAACGCCGTCGTGCCGCCCGCGAGGAAGGCGACGACCAGGGCCTGGGGCACGATCCGCCGCCAGTTCCCGCCGAACCCGCCGGCGGGGGCGGCGCGGGCGGCGCGGCGGCGGCCGGTGCCGGGC
>NZ_JARAYQ010000314.1:0-8400 GCF_033794505.1 Streptomyces sp. MB09-01
GCGTTTTTTTTCCTTTTTGGGGGGGTTGGAGATGTGTATAAGTGGTCGGCGTGGTGGTCCTCCTGATCGCCGCCATCGCGTTCGCGAACCAGGCCCCCGACACTCCCGAGGACAAGCCGGCGGACAACAACCCGGCCGCCTCCTCCACGACGGCCACGGGCACGACCCCGGTCACCGGCAAGGCCTCGGGCATCCCCAGAGGCTTCGCCCACGACGAACAGGGCGCCCAGTCGGCTGCCGCCAACTACGCGGTGGCACTCGGCTCCGACGGCATGTTCAAGAAAAACACCCGGCACGCCCTCGTCGACGGGATCTACGCACCGGACGTGGCTGCCCGGATGAAGGGCCCACAGGACGAGGCGTACTCGGCCGAGTTCCTCGCCAGACTCGGCCTGGACGCGAACGGCAACCCCCCACAGGGCAGCGTGTTCGTCACCCGCACCGTCCCCATCGGCACCCGCGTCGAGAGCTACAGCGCGGCCGGCGCGAAGGTCTCCGTCTGGTACACGGGGATGATCGGCATGTCCGGCGCCAAGTCGACGGACCCGGTCCGCACCCTCTGGAAGACCTGGACCTTTGAACTCAGCTGGGTCGGCGAGGACTGGAAGGTCGTCGACGACACCCAGCAGGACGGGCCCGCCCCGGTTCCCGGTGATGTCCCCGTGTCGACGTCCGACGACATGAGCAAGGCCATCAAGGAATTCGGAGGATTCACGTATGCCCGCTAGCCTCCGGCTCCCCGCCCGGCTGGGCGTGATCGCCTCCGCCCACCTGGCCGTCGTGGCCCTCTCGACCCACGCCTACGCCGCCCCCACTCCCACTCCCACTCCCACTCCCCAGGCCAGCAACGATCCCTGCGCCCTGCTCGACGGCCCCTCCAAGCAGTACTGCCAGAGCGGCACGGGCACATCCGGGGGCACCCCGAGGACAGGGCTGGCACCCAGCGACGGCGGAGACGCCCTCAACCCCCTCGCCGCCCTCGCCCGAGGCTGCGCAGACGCCGCCTCCTGGATCGTCACCAAGCTCAGCGAAGCGGTCAACGGCTCGGCCGAAGTCGACTTCACCAACCCCGCCTTCCTCAAGCAGTACTCCGTCGTCTTCGCCGCCTCCACCATCCTCACCCTCGTCCTCTGGCTCTTCGCCGTCGCCAAGCGAGCCGTCCGCGGCGTCCCCCTCACCACCGCCATGTCCGAAGCCATCGGCTTCCTCTGGCTCACGGTCCTCGCCTCCGCCTTCACCCCCCTCGTCCTCTACACCGTCGTCTCCGCCACCGACGGCGTCACCGAGGTCATCGCCTCCGCCACCGGCGGCCAGACCGACGTCTTCTTCGGCTCCTTCTCCGAGGCCCTCAAGAAGGGCGACGACATCGGCGGCGGCCCGATCATGCTGATCGTCGTCGCACTCGTCACCGTCCTCGCCGCCGGCGTGCTCTACCTGGAGCTCTTCATCCGGGCCGCCCTCCTCTACGTCGGCGCCCTCCTCGGCGTCGTCGTCTACTCCGGCCTCGTCGACCGCAACCTCTGGGGCCACGTCCGCCGCTGGGCCGGCATCATGATCGCCGTCATCCTCGTGAAGCCGGTCATCGTCATCGTCCTCGGCCTCGCCGGAGCCCTGACCGGCGAAAAGGGCCCGAACGCCTTCTCCGCCGTCGTCACCGGCCTCGCCATCATCCTCCTGGCGATCTTCGCCTCCGCGATGATCTACCGCTTCGTACCCGGCTTCGGCGACGAGATCGCCTCCGCCCGCTCCAACCGCAGCAAGGCCACCGACGGCGCCCAGGCCGCAGCCGTCATCAGCTCCCCGGCCTCCCTCGTCTCGCAGGGCATCAAGACGCACAGCAGCCGCGGCGCCCACCGCGGAGGCGACGGCGGAGGCGGCACCAACGCCCCCCGCCCCGCCAACCCCCTCTCCGGAGGCGTGGCCGCCCACAGCAGCCGCCCCACCTCCGGCGGCGGAGCCGGCGGCGGATCTGTCCCCTCCGCCGCACCCGCACCCCGCACGAGTTCGAGTACGAGGAACACAGGAGGTGACGGGCGTTGACGACCCAGTCCCACCAGCTGCACCCGGTCGCGCCCCGCCGCACGTATCTCATCGGCCGGGCCCGGCCGAACGCGATCGTCGGCAAGAACCGCGAGACCGGCGAGATCGCCCTGATCATCGCCGGGGCGTTCTTCGGCATGATGAGCGGACTGCTCGTCCCCAACCTCACCCTGCGCATCGTCAGCCTCGCCGGCTTCCCCATGCTCGCGCTCGCCGCCGTGTACGTCCCCTACAAGGGCCGCACCTTCTACCGCTGGTTCGAGATCAGCCGCAGCTACAAGCGCACCCTGCGCCGCGGCACCACCTACCGCTCCGGCGCCATGGAAGCCGGCGTCCGCGCCGTCGACGGCCGCGAGGTCGAGGTCGGCCCGCCCCCCGGCATCGGCCGGATCAGCTGGCTCGCCGCCCCCTTCGGCCCCGACGAGATCGCCGTCCTCCTCCACGCGGATCGCCGCACCGTCACCGCCGCCATCGAGATCGAGGGCCCCGGCGTCGGCCTGCGCGACAGCGAGGACCAGGAGGCCCTCGTCGACCGCTTCGGCACCCTCCTCAAGCACGTGGCCAACGGCGACGGCTTCGTCACCCGCCTCCAGATGCTCGCCCGCACCCTGCCCGCCGACCCCGACGCGCACGCCAAGGACGTGGCCCAGCGCGGCGACACCCAGGCCCCCGGCTGGCTGCGCGAGTCCTACGACCAGCTCCAGTCGATGGTGTCCACCTCCTCCGAGCAGCACCGCGCGTACCTCGTCGCCTGCATGCACTACACGCGCGAACTCGCCGCCGAGGCCCACACCATCGCCCGCGCCGCCACCCCCCACAAGGGCCGCAAGCTCGACCGCGACGCCGGCCTCGCCATCGTCATGGCCCGCGAGCTCACCGACATCTGCGCCCGCCTCGCCGAAGCCGACATCCGCGTCCGCCAGCCGCTGGGCCAGGGCCGCCTCTCCTCCCTCGTGCACTCCATGTACGACCCGGACCACCCCATCGACCACATCCAGGCCATGACCAAGCGCAACGCCTGGCCCGCCGAACTCGACGCCGTCGAGCCCACCTTCCTCCAGGCCAAGACCCGCGAGTCCTCCACCCGCGCGCCCTGGTGCCACGCCACCGCCTGGGTCAAGGAGTGGCCGATGACGCCCGTGGGCGTCAACTTTCTCGCCCCCCTCCTCGTCCACACCCCCGACGTCATCCGCACCGTCGCCGTCACCATGGACCTGGAGCCCACCGAGGTGGCCATCGAGCGGATGCTGACCGAGAAGACCAACGACGAGGCCGACGCCTCCCGCGCCGCCAAGATGAACCGCACCGTCGACCCCCGCGACATCGCCGCCCACGGCCGACTCGACCAGAGGGGTGAAGATCTCGCGAGTGGTGCGGCCGGAGTCAACCTGGTCGGGTACATCACGGTGTCCTCGCGTTCGCCCGAAGCCCTCGCCCGCGACAAGCGCACGATCCGCGCCTCCGCCGGCAAGTCCTACCTGAAGCTGGAATGGTGCGACCGCGAGCACCACCGCGCCTTCGTCAACACCTTGCCGTTCGCCACCGGCATCCGACGCTAGCTGGAGGGAAGTGCCGCCCATGCGAGATCCCATGTCCGCCCTGACGGACGCCTTCACCAGCTTCCTCTTCGGCAAAGTCGAAACCACGCGCCTGCCCGTACGCACCTCCACCGGGCAGGCGCAGGCCGTCTACCTGCCCACCGCCGCCCCCGGACTCGGCGACTCCGGCGTCATCATCGGCCGCGAGGTCTACAGCGGCAAGGGCTACATCTACGACCCCTTCCAGCTCTACGGGCAGCAGCTCCCGGCCCCCCACTGGCTGGTCCTCGGCGAATCCGGCAACGGCAAGTCCGCCCTGGAGAAGACGTACGTCCTGCGCCAGCTCCGCTTCAAGGACCGCCAGGTCGTCGTCCTCGACGCCCAGGGCGAGGACGGCGTCGGCGAGTGGAACCTGATCGCCCAGCAGCTGGGAATAACCCCCATCCGCCTGGATCCGATCGCCGCCAACGACGACGGCATCCGCCTCAACCCCCTCGACCCGGCCATCACGACGACCGGGCAGCTCGCGCTGCTCCGGACCATCATCGAAGTGGCCATGGGCCACGGCCTCGACGAGCGCGCCGGCTTCGCCCTCAAGGTCGCCCACGCCTACGTCGTCGACACCATCCGCGACCGCCAGCCTGTCCTCACCGACATCGTCGAGCAGCTGCGCCACCCCGAGGCCGAATCCGCCCTCGCGATGAACGTCGACATAGACGATGTCCGGGCCTGGGGCCTCGACGTGGCCCTGGTCATCGACCGTCTCGTCGACGGCGACCTGCGCGGCATGTTCGACGGTCCCACCACCGTCGGCATCGACCTCGACGCGCCGCTGATCGTCTTCGACCTCTCCCACATCGACCGCAACTCCATCGCGATGCCGATCCTCATGGCGATCGTCGGCGTCTGGCTGGAGCACACCTGGATCCGGCCCGACCGCAAGAAGCGCATCTTCCTCGTCGAAGAGGCCTGGCACATCATCAACAGCCCCTTCGTGGCCCAGCTGTTCCAGCGCCTGCTGAAGTTCGGCCGCCGCCTCGGCCTGTCCTTCGTCGCCGTCGTCCACCACCTCTCCGACGTCGTCGACGGCGCGGCCGCCCGCGAGGCCGCGGCGATCCTCAAGATGGCCTCGACCAGAACCATCTACGCCCAGAAGGCGGACGAGGCCCGCGCCACCGGCCGCGTTCTCGGCCTCCCTCGCTGGGCGGTCGAAATCATCCCCACCCTCACCCCCGGCATCGCCGTCTGGGACGTCAACGGCAACGTCCAGGTGGTCAAACACCTGATCACCGAAGCCGAACGCCCCCTCGTCTTCACGGACCGCGCCATGACCGAATCCTCCGCGCCCACCCTCCTCTCCGAAGACATGCTGGCCGCCGAACTCGAAGCGGAGGAACGCGCCCTGTCCATCGAACGCAGCCGCGGCAACGGCGGCCCGGGTTCCGCGACCACGGTGGCCTGACCATGCACGACGCACGACGTACGGAGTCCCCCGCGCGCGGCGGGGGCATCCCGGACGGCCTGCTGGTCGGCCTCCTGGCCTTCCTCCTCGGCCTGGCCGTCCTCGTCTGGACGGCCACCGGCCTGGCCGCCGTCTTCGCCAAGGGCTCCTGGCCCGACACGGTCACCTTCACCCGGACCCCGGAGGCCGTGCGCGCGCTGATAACGGAGCCGCACGACATCGCCGCCGCCTGGCCGGACACCGACCCGGCGGCCCTCTCGGGCTGGGGCCTGTTCTGGGGCCTGTTCGTCAGCCAGCTCCTGGTGATGTTCGTGCTCACCGTCTTCACCATCGGGGTGATCGCCCGCACCAAGTCCCGCCGCGCCCTGGCCAGACACGTCACCGAGACCACACCGACCCCGGCGGCCACTCACAGCCCCCAAGGCAACCCGGCCACGGCCATCCCCGTGGCCGCCCCCGCCCCAGCCGCACCTGGGGGTACCCCCGGACGGAGCCCGGCGGAGTTCGAGGCCGGGCGATCCGCTGGGGGCAGCGCCCCCAGCGGATCGCCCGCACCAGCAGCCGCACCAGCAGTCACCGCCCCGGCGGACGAGGCCTACCGCTACGGCTTCGGCTACGCCCCACCGGCGACGCCGGCCCCGTCCCCCACGGCGACGGCCACGGGAGCCCCTCGGAGCGGCCTCGCGTACGGCGGCCCGAACGACCGCTTCCGCGCAGCCGCACACGCGATCGGCGAAGCGGAAGGAGCGGCGCTCGTCGTCACCTCCTCCCCCACCCTCTGGGCCGAGACCAAGGACGCCCGCGCCAAACTCGGCCCGGTCCTCCTCTACGACCCCTCGCACCTGTGCGACACCCCGGCCCGCATGCACTGGAACCCCGCCGAGGGCTGCGCCGACCGCGACACCGCCGCAGCCCGCGCGATCGCCCTGCTGGCCCCCGTACGCCCGCAGGCCCGTATGGACGCCGCGGTCGCCGACACGGCGGAAACGCTCCTGCGCAGCTGGCTCCAGGCCGTCGCCCTCGAGGACCGCCCGTTCAAGCAGCTCCACCGCTGGACCCAGGGCAACAGCGCCCAGGACCCGGTCCGCATCCTGCGCACCCACCCCCAGGCCGCCCCGGGGGCGGCCGGCGAGCTGGAGAGCGCCCTCACCGCCCACCCCGAACGCCGGGAACTGGCCCAGAACCTGACGGCCCGGGCCCTGTCCTGCCTGACCTCGATCCACATCCGCGAGGCCTGCAATCCGAACCGAACAGATGCGCTCACCCTGGCATCGTTCGTGGCCGAAGGGGGCACCCTCTACTTGGTGGGTGAACCGCTGGAGGATCCCCGCACCCACCCGGGTGCAATGCCCCTGCTGACCGCACTCGCCTCTCACGTGGTCGAGCACGGCCGCCGCATGGCCGCAAGGTCATCCCACGGTCGGCTCGACCCACCACTGTCCCTGGTCCTGGACGACGTGGCCGCCGTGGCCCCGATCCCCCAGCTCCCGGAACTCCTGGCCCAGGAGCCCCTCCCTCTCCTCGCCCTGTGCCGCAGCCGCGAACAGGCCCGCTCCCGCTGGCCCGACGCGGACCTGCCCTAAGGCCTCGGAACCGCGAACTCCAGCTCCAGGGCGGACGGGTCGCTCTCCAGCGGCACGCGCACACCGCTGTCCTGGAACCCGATGCGCCGATAGAAGGCCTGCGCCCGCTCGTTGCGCTCGTGGACGTAGAGCCGTACGCGCTCCAGCGCAGGCCCCTCCAACGACCAGGCCCACTCCAGTCCGGCCCGGAACAGCTCCTCGGCGAGCCCGGTGCCACGCTGGCCTTCACGCACGAAGACGCCGACGACGTGCCCCTGGGTCGTCTCGATCTCCCGGTCGAGGAAGTCGGTGGTGCCGAGCTCCTCGACGAGCACGGTCACGGACCCGTTCCACACCCCGTCGGGCCCGACGGCCACGAACTGCCGTACGGCCCGCCCGGAAGCGGCGCCGGCCGTCCGCTCCTGCCAGAAACTGTCGGGCCGGGCCTCGGCGAGCTCGGCGGTGTCGAGGAAGGCGATGGAGGCGGCAGGATCGTGGAGCGAGGCGATCCGCAGCTCCTTGACCTTCTCCCACTCGTCGTCGCGCACCGGACGTATCACATGCTGGATGTCGCTCATGTCGGTGATCCTAACCACCCACCAGTCAGACTTCACTCGGAAATCCGCACGTCAGAGCCCTAAGGCTTGTCCCGTATCAGGGCGTGAGCTGGGGCTCCTCCTGACGGTACGGTCGTTGGGTGGAAGTCGATGAGGGCGAGCGAGTGCCCGTTGCACGGGGCCGGTGTGCGTCCTGAATGAGGCTCCGTCCGGCCCGCCGGACGTGTGGCATGCACATCACGAGCGGTTCGGACTGATGCCTGATCGTGGAGACGTCGACCCCCTTCGCTGGTGTGATCACGGCGTCGCAGCCGTCCTGGATAGTCCCGTTCACCGGGTTGAGCCCCGCCGTTTCGGCACGTTGGTGACACAGTTGCGGCATGCAGGAGCTGACGCGGTCCGCAGGGGCCGGCCGTGGAGCCTGCCGCTGGAGGATCGGGTGCTGCTGGTCACGGCGTACTGGCGCGACCCGGCTTGTCGTCGTGGTCGGCCGGCCGTTGCCCGGCAACCGCAACGACTGCAAGGCGTGGGCACTGTCCGGAGCCAAGGACGCCGTCGGCCGCACCACCGTGATCGCTGACGTCGGCTACCGGGGCACCGGCCTGGTCATCGCGCACCGCCGTGAGCGCGGGCAGAGCGAACTGCTTGCCTGGAAGGAAGAGCACAACACGTCCCACCGCCAGGTCCGCGCCCGTGTCGAGCACGCCTTCGCCCGCACGAAGGCCCCGTCCGCCCGCCGGACACGGCAATTCGGCCCGGCCGGTGTTCCACCATTCGTCCATGGCCGGCGAGAACGCCTCGCGGTGCCCATCCCCGAATGCCACCGCGCAGGACGGACAGACCGGCGGCCCGCCGTGCTGGGGCGAGAAGAACACCGTCCGCCCAGTGACAACGGTCAGCCCATCGCTCCCCGCTCGCCTCCTGGAACCCGGTCGCCTGCTCCCACCACGGCCCAGGACCGTAATCCGGCAGCCCCACGATGCCCTCGCCCACCAGCCACGCCGCCACCCGCTCCCCGTGCGCGACGGCGTCCTCGGCGGTCGCGTCCAGGTCAACGATCGTCTGAAAAGAGCTACTCACAGCCGAACGGTAGGCGGCCTACTCGATTCCGCAAAGCCCGTACATCCCGATCCGTACGCCTGAAACGCAGAAAAGCCCCGCACCGAACCCGAAGGTTTGGTGCGGGGCTTCCGCAATGATTGTTCGGCGGCGTCCTACTCTCCCACAGGGTCCCCCCTGCA
>NZ_JARAYQ010000315.1:0-8294 GCF_033794505.1 Streptomyces sp. MB09-01
CGGGAGTACCTCCGCTCCTTGTGACCGGCCTTGTGACCGGCCTGGAACCACCCGGCCGGCGCACCCCGGCCGGGTGGTTCCAGGCCGGTCACAAGGCCGGTCACAAGGAGCGGAGGTACTCCCGTACCTCGCGGGGCCGGTTGGTGATCAGGGTGTCCACGCCGAGCCGCACGCACAGCTCCACGTCCTCGGGCTCGTCGACCGTCCACACCCGCACCCGCAGCCCCCTGGCCTTCAGCCGGGCCACCAGCCCCGGATCCTTGCGCACCAGGTCGATGCCCGGCCCGGCGTGCCCCGCGAAGGGCGGCCGGACCGGCCGCAGCCGCCGCTCGATCAGGTAGACGGAGGGCAGGCCGGGTGCGAGCCGGTGCAGCCTCGTCAGGGCGTTGCGGGAGAAGCTCATCACCTCGACCAGGCCGGCCGAGCCGTCGGCCAGCCCGTGGTCCTTCAGGACCCGTACGAGCTCGGCCTCCAGACGGCCGCCGGCGCGGCCGGGGTGCTTCGTCTCGACGGCCAGCCCGACGGGCCGGTCGGCGGCCAGCGCCTCCTTGAGCAGGTCCTCGAAGAGCAGCACCTGCGCCCCGCGGTGCTCCCGGCCCTTCCAGCCGCCGAAGTCGAGCGCGCACAACTCCTCGTACGTCATCCCGGAGACCGCCCCGCGCCCGTCCGAGGTCCGCTCCACCCGCCGGTCGTGCACGCAGACGAGCTTCCGGTCGGCGGTGAGCCGCACATCGCATTCGAGCGCGTCGGCCCCGTCGGCGATGGCCTGCCGATAGGCGGCGAGGGTGTGCTCGGGGTGCTCGTGGGAGGCCCCGCGGTGGGCGATGACGCGCACGGCGCGGGCGGTGAGGGGCTGCATCTGCGTCATGCCCCAGACGTTATCCGGATGCGTGGGACGCCCCGGTACCGCATCCTGCCCGGATGGCCGAACAGCAGGCGTACGTGACCCTTCACTGCGAGCCGTGCGAGGAGTGCGTCCAGGAGGACTGGCAGTTCATCCGGGACGGCGAGCTGCACTGGGCGGGGTTCGAGCACTGTCCGCGGTACGAGGTCTACGCCTGCGACGACGGCAGGGGCGTACCGCCGCCCTGGGTCCGGGAGCGCATCGTGGCCCGGCAGGGCACGGTCCACCTCCCGGTCGGCGGGCCCGACGGGGTGCCGATCGCGCTGCTGCGCCGGGTGTACGGGCTGAGCATCGCCGAGGTCGTTGCTGCGCGGGCGGCCGGGTGGTGGGCCACCCCGGTCGAGGCGCGGCTGCTGACGGGGCGGATGTGACGAACTGCGGCTGCGGCTACGGCTTCGGGGCCAGCGGGGCGGGAGTGACCTTGTAGCCGCCCTTGGTGACCTCCGTGAAGGGGGCCGGAGCCATGCAGGTGCCCGCCGGGGGCTGGGTGAAGGAGCCGTCGGGCTTCGTGTCGAGGTTGGCGATGTCCCACGAGAAGCCGACGCGGTCGGGCTCGCCGCGCATGCCGTCCTGGACGCTGAGGCCGATCCGCCGGCCTTCCCAGCCGACGTTCGAGGTCTTCACCACTGCGGTGACCGTGGCCGTCCTGCCGCCCGTGACCAGGCAGTCCACCTCCCCCTCGGAGACGGCGGTGTAGCCCGTCGCCGTGACGTGGTGGTGGACGGTGACCTTGCCGACGGCGTCCGTCGGCAGGCCCCTTTCCCCGCCCTCGGCCCGGAGCGGCCGGCTCCAAGGGGCTGACGTCGCGTCGACCGTGAAGCGGATGTCGTCCTCGGGGCTGTACGGGTAGAACACGGTTCCGAGCCCGTGCACCGAGGCGAGCTTCGCCCCGGCCGGCGCCGCCGGGGCGGGGGCCGCAGCCATCAGCGTCCCGAGCAGGGCGGCGGATCCGGCGACGGCCAGGGCGCGCGTGCGGTTCTTCATCGTCAACTCCCGTGCAGTGAAGGTGGAGAGGCCCGAGGGCCCTTCGGTTACGGGTAGAGCCTCGCGGCCCGCCGCCCCCGGCTCCATCTGCCGATCGGCGGAAACCCCCGGGGTCCCTCTGCCGTTCGGCAGGGGCTCCGGATCACCCACTCTGCTGTGAGCAGCCGCACGAGCGGCCGTGCGCAGTCCACTCATCGCGCGTCGGTATCGTCTACCGCATCAAGACACTTCGCTAGGGGCTCATATGTCGGTTTTGGAAGACGGTCTCACCTGGCTTCCGTCCTCTTTCCCCCAGGGGTTCTCCGTGCTGTTCGCGCGCGATGTGGAACCTCGGACGCTTCTCGAGCTGATGGGTTGCGAGGAAGGGTCTTTCCAAGTCATGGACCGGGACGACGCCGAGGAATTCCAGCACGAAGATCCCGAGGAGCGGAGCGTGCTGCGAGCCGGTTCGGTCGGGCCGTGGTCATTCGCCGTCCAGTCGTGGGGAGCCCACGTTCTGGAGAGCGATGCCCTGCAGCATGTCTCCGCTGTGGCCGAGACCGTTGCCATTGTGCGCACCGAGACCATTCCGTGGTTCGCCTACGCGAAGAACGGACAGACGTTGTGCAGCTTCGATCCCGGCCTTCCTGATCTCCGCGACGGGGCCGATCGCGATATTCTGCTTTCCCACATGGTGGAATCCGGACTGCGAGTCGAAGGGCGGGATTCCGGCATTTCGTCGGTCGATGCAATGCTCGGACTCGCCGAAAGGGCCTTCGGGCTGGGACTCCCGCGCGAACTGGTCGTGGACGGTGAACTGCTCGCCGGCGTTGCCGAGGCGACGCCCTGAGTCGAGTGAGCAAACCGCGTGTGGCCCGCCGGACATCCGGCGGGCCACACGTCTATTTTATGGCAGTTCGTATCTTATGGGAGTTCGCAGAGCGTCTGGTTGCAATTCTCGAACCCTGGAGTGCTCACATAGTAGCGGTCCTTGTCGTGCAGGCGAACCGCCTTGGTGAAGTTACCCAGCCCGCCGCCCGCTGCAGAGTTCTGCCCCAGCGGGATGTCGCCACGTCCGCAGACCTCCTTGAAGGTGGGAAGCGGGAAGCTGGTGTGATACTTCAGCCGCCACTTCGCCTTCTGCTCCCCCGGCTTCTTCTCCCATACCGCAAAGAATTGGGCGCATTCCTTTCCGGAGCTCAGCGTGGACCCGCCGCTCTCCCTGGCTTTTGCGAAGGGGTACTCATCGCAGGATGATTTATTCCTGTCGCCGGTCTGCCCGTTCGGCACGGGGATGAAAGTGCGGTCACATATTTTGTCGCGATTCTTGTCGCTGATCGCCGTATCGGCCTGCCGAGAAAGAGGACTCTTGTGCTTCTCGCTGCCAGGGTGCGTTTCCAGCTTCTCCATCAGGAGCCAGTACAGGGCGGCCGCAGCCGGGTACTTCTTGGAATTCACGGTGTACGTCGGTATGAACTTGGGAAACACGCATCCCGGCTTGGCGTTGTCGCCGATGATGGCATCACAGCGGACAGCCAGGTCATCGTCCTTCCACGTGGTCGTGGCGCCTCCGATGGGGGAAATCCCGGTGAGAACGGATTCCAGTTGAAGGGTTTCGGTGCCAGAGGTTCCGGTCCAGAATTTTCCGAGGCCGCCGACCGCCACATGGGTATCGCCTGGACTCCACGTCGGCGTGTTGTACCACGTGGGGGATCCGACATCCTGGCATGTCGCGCCGCACTGGCTTCGCCATTCGAGGCGGATGTTGCCGAGGCCGGGATCGATGCTCACGGGAGTGACGATGAGCCGCTGGTCGATCGATGTTTCGTTCAGGTGGAGCTGAATCTGGTGCGAAACGTTGAACTTCGCGGTGTGCTTTTTCCCGTCCTTGAGGACGGAGAATGCCAGGGGAGTGCTGCTGTTGAGGCAGGCCTCATAGCGATTGAACGTGGTGCCGGACAGCTGGCAAGTGAAGTCGGCGGAGCGCGCCTCGGGCGCCGCGAACTTGCTGCCCTTCGACACGGTCGGCGCCCAGGAGAAGTTCATGGGCGGCGTCGGTACCGCCGTCTTCTGCTGCTGCGTCTGGTCGAATTCGGGTGCATTCGGGTCCGCGTCGCCGAAACTGATGTCCGGCATTCCGGAGTAGTCTCCAGGAACGAAGGCAACCGCATCGAATGCGATGTCTTGATCACCCGTTCCGTCAGAGGTGATGCTCGAAAGTCGCACCTGAGGGGCCGAGCCCTTGAACTGATAGGCGCCGATGTCGACCCATCGGTTTCCTGTCCCCTTCTGCTCGACCACGCTCTCGCGCCAGCCGTGCGGAGTCAGGATTTCATACTTGGCGAACTTCGTGTGGGCGCCGTGATCCGGCAGGTGCACGAATACCTTGGCGGCTCCGTCGAGGGGCTTCGTCAGCGCCCACGTGCCGGTGACCTTCATCCGCTGGCCCTGCGCGTCGTCCTTCCGGGTGTGCGCGAACCAGAAGTGTCCGCCGTAGCCGGCGCCGAGCTGCTGGAAGTCGATGCGGGCGCTGGGGGTGGCGAAGTCCAGTGAGAACGTTCCGCTGGTGGCCTTGGGCAGGGAGCAGCCCGGGCGGTGGACGGGGGTGCCGTCGGGCACGTCGTCGACGATGAGTGCGTTGGCGGGCAGACCCTGGGTGGTGCAGTTGGGCGGGTAGGCGGTGCCGTCGGCCTCTTCCTTGTAGGTGTCGTTGAAGCGCATGAGTTCATGGCCGCACTCCGCCTTGGTGGTGCAGTCCTTCCAGGTGACCGGCTGGTTCCACCAGCACTTCAGGTCGGTGCGGTTGCAGGCGCCCAGGCCGGGTTCGTTCTTGTCGTTCGGGCCGATCTTGCTGGGGTCGCAGCTGTTGGCAGCGGTGCAGAAGAGGTTCTCCGCCGGCTTGACCGTGCTGCGCAGTGCGGGACTGGTCCACCAGGCCTCACGGAAGCCCGCGACCATCTTGCCCGGTGATTCCATGGCCTCCAGTGGCCGGGCTGCCCAGCCGAGGACCTTCTCCTGGTAGGGCCAGTCCTGGGGGTGCTTGGCGTGCGAATAGTCGTTGGCGCCTGCCGGGCCCTCCAGGAACGGAGTGCGGTTGGCCTTCCAGAGCGGGTTGGCGGGGTTGTTGGTGAAGCCGACTCCCCACAGGCCGCCGTTGCTCGCAGCCGCCGCCTTGGGGTAGTAGCCGGAGTTGTAGGCCCAGAGGGCGAAGAACCAGTTCTCCAGGAACTTGGGGTCGCCGTCGTTGACCTTCAGGCCGTCCGCATTGGTCACGTTCCACTTGTCGGCGAGGACCCGCTGGCCGGCGGCGATGTTGGCCGTGTAGTCGAGCGCGGCGGCTTCCTGCTGCAGAGTCGTCAGGGGCAGTTCCCCGGTCTTCTCCTTGCCGTGCATGCGCATGCCGTCGGTGATCTGGGTGACGCCGTACCCGCAGTCGGCCTCGGCCCAGTTGATGCCCCACGGGTCGGTCTGCTGACCGCTGGCGGCGTACTTGATGCCGTAGTAGTTGCCGATCAGCGGGTTGCCGGTGACGCCGGGCACCACGACGCGGGAGGCCTGCCACATGTTGGATTCCTGGGCGGTGATGCCCAGCAGGACCTGTGCGGGTATCCGGCCGCCGCCGTGGAGGCCGAGGCGCGGGAACAGGGTCTGGGGCTGGTACGCGGGCATCCCCAGGTTCTTCCAGTTCGCCGGCCGGGAGACGTTCTTGTCCAGGGTCCCGTTGACGATCTGGTCGACGGCCCACTCCACCTGACGCGGCTTGGGCTGCATGGCCTGCTTGGCCGGGTCGTTGCGCGCCACCGAGCAGTACCGCTCGCTCTCGCCGAGCGAGGCGGTCTTCGGCGCCGCGAGCGCGAAGCCGCCGAGCACGGTCGCCGGCTTCGGCGCGACCAGAGCCGGGGTCGGTCCCGTTGCCGCGGCGGCCGGGTTCGGCGCGGCCAGAGCCGGGGACGGTGCCGTTCCCGCGGCGGCCTGGGGGGCGGGCAGGGACGGCGTGACCGTGAAGTCGGTGTCCTTGCCCGTGGCGAGGACCTTGAGGCTGATCTTCTTCGACTCGGCAGCGAGGTCCTGCTGCTTGCGCGGGTCGCTCCCGTCGGCCGTTGCCACCTTGGTGACGAGCGCCTTGCCGCTGGTACTGGCAGTGGAGTCCTTGGGGACGTCCGGGCGTCGCTGGACCGTCTTGGGCAGCGGGTCCGCGGCCTGGGTGTCGCCGGTGATGAAGACGGCGCCGCCGGCGCTGCTGGAGACGTCCATCTTGGTCAGCGCACCGCGGGCCAGGACGCTCTGCTTCGTCTTGCCGGCGTTGCCGCGGGAGATGTCGGCCGCGCTGATGCGCCTGACCTCGCCCTTGTCGTTCGAGCCGGCGGGGCGGTCCAGGTAGACGAGGCCGCCTTCGGCATCGGCCTTGAGCCCGAAGGGCACCTGGCCGGTGCTCGCGAGGGTGGTGCGGCGGCCCTGCTCGTCGATCCGGGTGAGGCGGGCGGAGTCCGCCGCCACGATGTCCTTGCCGACCGGAACGGCGGAGGTGACCTGGCCGGCCAGCTCGGTGGTCCGGCTGACCTTCGCCTTGGCGACGTCCACGGTCAGCAGACGGGTCTGGTTCTTCGTGTCGCCGCCGGCCTGGGTGAGGACGGCCGTCTCGCCCGTGCCGCAGCCCGGGCTGAAGTAGGCGAGCGAGGCCTGCCGGTCCAGCTTGGTGACGGCGCCGGAGTCCAGGTCCACCACCGCGGTGAACGCGCCCCGCGCCATCAGCTCGGGCTTGTTGGTGAACGTACGCGGGGCGTATGCGACCACGGCCCGCTTGCCCGACCCGGTGACACAGGCGTTGCCGATCCACATGTCGGCGTCGAAGCCGGGCTCGGCGAGCGTCGCGGCCGTGCGCCAGCCGTAGCCGGCCTTCTGGTCGGCGACCAGGACGTGGAAGCCGGTGGCGTCACCGCTGGTGGTCCACGCCCGGTCAGCCGAGGCCTTCCAGCCCTTGCCCAGGACCTCCTCGCGGTCGGTGGGCGCGATCTGCGAGGCGTCCGCGGTGGCATCGGCGGCCGGCTGCACCGGGTCCGCCCATGCCTGACCCTGCACCAGGCCGCATATCAGCGCGGTACTGATGAGGGCCGCAGCTGATGCGCTGCGCCTTCTTACACGATGTCTCAAAGCAGCTTCCTTGGTCGGTGGATAGGGGGACTCGCTGCGCAAGACCGCCCGGACACGGGACCGGTGCAGACGCGGCCGTGCATCACGACGGCTTTGCGAGCGAAGTAGCGGGTGGCGCTGAGCGCCTTGGCGGGCGGGCCGCGGCACGCAGAAGCAGGACCGTCGGCCGGTGGTCGGCCGTGATCCGCGCGCAGGCGCGCTCCCTGAGTGCCGGCGCTCGCCTCAGCGGCGGAGGGCTTCTGCCGGTGGGATCCGGGAGGCCCGCCAGGCCGGGTAGAGGCCGGCGAGGAGGCCGGTGGCCAGGCCCGGAACGGGAGCGGCGGCGAGTGTGATCGGGTCCAGGGCCGGGCTCCACCGGCGGGCCGCGGAGACCGAGACGACGACCGCAGTCCCGATCGATGTGCCGATCAGGCCGCCGATGAGTCCGAGGGCGGTGGATTCGGACAGGAATCGCACGGTGATGTGGCGCCCGCGTGCGCCGAGGGCACGGCGCAGACCGATTTCGCCCGTTCTCTCCATCACGGCGACCAGGGTGGTGTTCGCGATGCCGACCGCGCCGATGACGAGGCCTACGGCGGCGAGGGGCAGGAAGAGGGAGCCGAGGTCTCCGCCGACTCCGGACCTCAGGGTCTTGGGGTCGGGGGGCGGAAGGGCCTTGAAGTACTCCGGGTGGTCCCGGCGCAGGGCGAGGGCCGCCTCGCCGGCGATCCGGGTGGCGGCGCCGAGGCAGCAGCGACCGCGGCCACGGCAAAACGAGACTTCATGTCGGGCTTCACTAGTTCGCCTTTCAAGTGCATCCACGAGCGAGTGAAGTGGCACGGTGAACAGCGAGAAGCCGACACGGCACCGAAAAGGCGCCGGACATGTCGCATAGGGGCTGCGCGGGCAGCCCTAGCGTGAGCACGTCAATCCCCCGAGATCGCCGAGCGCCGCCCGGAACTCCCCCTGAATGCACAGATGTTTCGTTGGGTCGCCTCCCCCTGCCGAGGGTCAGACGGCAGAGGGGTTTCGCTTTGAGGCGACGTGATCATTAAAGCATCATTAAATTCCGGCAAATCGAGCGAATCGCCAGTTACTCGACAGTAACAATTTGGTACGGGTGGTGAGATGGAGAACTGGCGCGCCGTCACCCACGGGCCGAACGTCCCTGAATGCGCCCCCGAACTCCCGTAGTTGTGGCTGCGGAAGTTGAAGTCCGAGGTCCTGCGGGGCGGCAGGGGACGGCACAACGGCCGAGAACCCCCGGCGCGGGGCGCCGGGGGCTCTCTGGGGGCAG
>NZ_JARAYQ010000316.1:0-8271 GCF_033794505.1 Streptomyces sp. MB09-01
CCCCCGCCGGGACCCCCGCCGCCCGGCCCGGAGCGAACCACGGCACACCGGAGGCCGACGACCGGGACATCGCGGTGATCGGCGTGGCCGGCCGCTACCCCATGGCCGAGGACCTCGACCGGTTCTGGAACAACCTCAGCGCCGGACGGGACTGCGTCACCGAGATCCCGGCGGACCGCTGGACCCCGGACGGGTTCTACCGGCCCGACCGCGCGCCCGGCCACTCGTACAGCAAGTGGGGCGGATTCCTGGAGGGCATCGACGAGTTCGACCCCGGCTTCTTCCGGATCACCCCGCGCGAGGCCGCGGGGATGGACCCGCAGGAGCGGCTGTTCCTCCAGAGCTCCTGGCACGCCCTGGAGTCCGCGGGGCTCACCCGCGCCGACGTCGCCGGCCGCATGGTGGGCGTCTTCGCCGGAGTGATGTTCAACCAGTACCAGATGCTCGGCCTGGGCGCCGAGGACCGGCTGCCCGTACTGCCGACGTCCTTCTCCTCCGCGGTGGCCAACCGCGTCTCCGCCTTCCTCGATCTGCGCGGCCCCAGTCTGGCCCTGGACACCATGTGCTCCTCGTCCCTGACCGCACTGCACCTCGCCTGCGAGAGCCTGCGGTCCGGGGACAGCGAAGTGGCGCTGGCGGGCGGTGTGAACCTGATCGTCCACCCGTACAAGTACCTGCACCTGAGCCAGGTCGGCTTCGTCTCCTCCGACGGCCGGTGCCGCGCCTTCGGCGCCGACGGGGACGGCTACGTACCCGGCGAGGGCGTCGGCGTCGTCGTGCTCAAGCCGCTCGCCCGCGCCCTGGAGGACGGCGACCGGGTCCTCGCGGTGATCAAGGGCAGCGCCGTCAACCACGGCGGGCGCGCCGGGGGCTTCTTCGTCCCGAACCCCGCGGCGCAGGCCGACGTGGTGCGCCGGGCCCTGGGCAAGGCGGGCGTGGACCCAGCCTCCGTCGGCTACATCGAGGCGCACGGCACGGGCACCTCCCTCGGCGACCCCATCGAGATCACGGCCCTCTCCCAGGCCTACGGCGACGCGCGGAGCCGGCTCGGATCGGTGAAGTCCGGCATCGGACACCTGGAGTCGGCAGCGGGCATCGCCGGGCTGACCAAGGTCCTCCTCCAGCTGCGCCACCGCACCCTGGTCCCCTCCCTGCACGCCGACCCGGCCAACACGAGCATCGACTGGGACGCCGCGGGCCTGCGCGTCCAGCGCGAGAGCGAGCCGTGGCCCGCCGGAGCCGCCGGCGGCCCGCGCCGCGCCGGAATCAGCGCGTTCGGCGCGGGCGGGTCCAACGCCCACGTCATTGTCGAGGAGTTCCGGCAGCAGACACCGGCCGCCGAGGGCCCCTCCACCGCCGGACCGCAGGTGGTGCTGCTCTCCGCCCGCACCCCGCAGGCGCTGCGCGAGCTCGCCGAGCGGTACGCGGAGCCGACCGCGGGCGACCCGCTCGACGCGGTGGCCGAAGTGGCCGAGGCGGCCGGTCTCGCCGGCGCCGACCCCGAGGCCGAGCTCGACGAACTCGGCCTGGACGTGGCCGACCTGCGCAGGCTCGCGCGGGTCCTCGCCGACCGGTTCCCGGGACGGGCTCCGCACGTCGACGCCCGTTCCACCCTCGCCGGGCTCGCCGAGGCCGTTTCGGCGGGCGCCGGACCGGAGGCCGCGCTGGCCGACATCGCCTACACGACGCAGATCGGCCGGGAACCGCTGGAGGAGCGGCTCGCCGTGGTCGCCTCCGACACGGCCGGACTCCGTACCGCCCTCCGCGCCTTCCTCGCCGGCGAGCCCGCGCCCGGCCTCCACCGGGGCACCGTCACCGGGCAGCGCACCGCCGGCGGCCCGCTCCCGGCCGACCCGTCCGCCTGGGCGCGCAGCTGGGCGGAGGGCGCCGCACCCGACTGGCGCGCCCTGCACCGCGACCGGCAGCCGCGCAAGGTCGAGCTGCCTCAGTACCCGTTCGCCCGCGTGCGGTGCTGGGTCGACGTACCGGCTCCGCAGCAGGCCGCCCTTCCGTCCGCCGGGGCCGCTGCCGAGCCCCCCGTCGAGACGCTCCCGCTGGACGTCCCCACCTGGGAGGCCGTCCCGACGCCCACCGCCACGCCTGCGCCGGACGGTGCGGTCGTCGTGCTCCACGCCCCCGCCCGCGCGGGCCTGGCCCGCGAACTGGCCGCCCGTCACGAGGGCGCCGTTCTGGCCGAACTGGGCACACCCCTCCAGGTGACACCCCGTCTGGTCTACGTCCTGACCGGGCCCACCGACACCACCGACCCCAGCGTGGACGAGGCCGGGCGGGTGGCGCGCGCCGAGGCCGCGGGCGTCAAGGCCCTCGCCCCGTACGCCCGGGCCTGGTCCCGCGAGCGCACCCTCGACTGGGTGATCGTCACCACCGGCGCCGCCGCCCCGCCCGGCCGCTCCGTCACCGACCCCTACGCCGCCGGGATCACCGGCTTCGCCCGGGTCATGGAGAACGAGCACCGCGGCTGGTCCGTCGCCTGCGTCGACCTCGACCCCGCCCACGCCTCCGCCGCCCTCCTGGCGCCCGCGCCCCGGGGAACGCGCGTCGCGTACACCGGAACCGTCCGCCACGCCCAGGTCCTGCGGCCCGCCCCGGCCGCCGACGGTCCCGTACCGCTCCGCCGGGGCGGCACCTACGTGATCGTCGGAGGCGCCCGGGGCATCGGCCTCGCCATCGCCCGGCGCCTCGTCGAGGACTGGGACGCCCACGTGGTGCTCGTCGGCCGCAGCGAGCTCGCCGACCCCGACCTCGGGGACCGGATCCGCTACGCCCGCGCCGATGCCACCGACCCCGGCCGGCTGGCGGCCGTCCTCGACGAGGCGGGCCCGGTGCACGGCGTCGTCCACGCGGCGCTGGTGCGGCGCGACCGGCTGGTACGCGACCTCACGGACACGGACCTCGCCCAGAGCCTGGCGGCCAAGTCCGGCGTCGCCGCGGCCCTGGCCGACGCCCTGCGCGGACGGAACCCGGACTTCCTGGTGTTCTTCTCCTCCGCCCAGTCCTTCCTCGGCGACCCCGGCCTGGCCAACTACGCCGCCGGCTCCACCTTCCTCGACGCCTACGCCCACGCGCTCGACGCCCGCCTGCCCTACCCGGTGCGCGCCGTCGACTGGGGCTTCTGGGGCACCGTCGGGGCAGTGGCCGACGACACCCACCGGGACCGCCTGACCGCGGCCGGCTTCCGGTCCATCACCCCCCGGGCGGGCTTCGCCGCGCTCGTCGAGACGCTCCGGCGGCCGGCGCCCCAGAGCGTCGTCGTGCCCGGCACCGAGGCCCTGCGCGAGCGCATGGCAGCGAACAGGAAAACGGAGAGCACCGACGTGACGCCCACCAGCGGGCGGCCGAACGCCGCCGACCTGCGCGTGGTGGAGGACTTCCACGCGCTCGACCGACAGATGACCCGCATCGCGGGCGGGGCCCTGCTCGCCCTGCTCGACGACCTGGGAACCTGGCACGGACCCGACCCCGACGCGGACGAGGTCCTGCGCCGGGTGGGCGTCACCCCCCGGTACGAACGCCTGCTGCGCACCGTGCTCGACGCGCTCGTCGGCGACGGTCTGCTCACGGCCGCCGCCGGACGCCTGCGCCCGGTCCCGGAAGCCCTGGCCGGCGCCCGGGCGGGCGGACACCTCGGGCAGCTCGCCGCCCTCGCCGACGCGCACCCCGAGTCCGCCGTGTTCGTACGGCTGCTGGCCCTGTGCCTGGAGCGCTACCCGGAGCTGCTCCGGGGCGAACTCCTCGCCACCGACCTGCTGTTCCCCTCCTCCGGCACCTCGCTCATGGAACGCGTGTACCGCGGCAATCCCATCAGCGACCTCTACAACGACCTGCTCACCCGCCGCCTCGTCGCGTACGTGGAGGAACGCCTCGCCGGCCTGCCCGCCGACGCCACCGTCCGCATCCTGGAGGTCGGGTCGGGCACCGGCGGCACCTCCGCCGGACTCCTGCGCGCCCTCGCACCGTACGGCGGCCGACTCGAGTACTGGTACACCGACCTGTCGGTGACCTTCCTCGCCCACGGCAGGCAGGAGTTCGGCGCCCGGTACCCCTTCCTGCGGTTCAAGCGCCTCGACCTGGACACCGACCCCGTCGGCCAGGGTTTCGACGAGGGCGGCTTCGACCTCGTGGTCGGCGCCAACGTCCTGCACGCCACCTCGGACGTCGGCCGCGCCCTGCGCCACCTGCGCCGGGTCCTGCGCGCCGGAGGCGAACTGCTCCTCAACGAGCTGACGACGGTCACCCTGTCCGGCACGCTCACCTACGGGCTGTTCGACGGCTGGTGGGCCCACGGCGACACCGGCCTGCGCCTGCCCGGCTCTCCGCTGCTGGACGTTCCCGGCTGGACCGGAGTGCTCGGCGAGGCCGGGTACGAGGCGGTGACGGCCTCACCGGACTCCGCCCGGACCACCCGCAACTTCCAGCACGTCCTGGTGGCCAGGGCGGCGGCCGGCGCCACCGCACCCGCCGGCACGCGGGCGACGGGGACCACGCAGGCCACGGGAACCGCACAGGCCGCAGGAGCCGCCACGGCCGCCTTCACCGACACACTGCTGGACCTGACCTCGGACGCCTCCGGCATCCCCGTCGGCGAACTCGACCTCGACCGGCAGATCGGGGACTACGGCTTCGACTCGGTCAGTTACAACCTCCTCGCCAGCCGGCTCAACGAGGCCTTCGGCCTGGACGTGACGCCCGCGCTCTTCTACGAGACCCCCACCCTGCGGGCCCTCGCCGACCGACTCGCACGCGACCACCGCAAGGCGCTGCCCGTCGCGGCGCCGCCCGCCGCCCCGGCCCCGGAGGACCGGCCCGCGACGACCTCTGCCGCGCGCCCCGTCGACCCGGAGGCGATCGCCGTCATCGGCATGAGCGGACGGATGCCCGGCAGCGCCGACCTCGGCGAGTTCTGGGACCACCTGGTGGAGGGGGACGACCTGGTCACCGACGTCCCCGCGGACCGCTGGGACCGCCACGCGCTCCCGGAGGGCGTACACGCGAGCCGCGGCGGCTTCATCCACGACGTCGACCGCTTCGACCCCCTCTTCTTCGGCATCTCCCCGCACGAGGCCGAGGGCATGGACCCCCAGCAGCGACTCGTGCTGGAAGGGGTCTGGACGGCACTGGAGGACGCCGGCCTCGCGCCGGGCAGCCTCGCGGGAGCCGACGTCGGACTGTTCGTCGGGGCGGGATCGAGCGACTACGACGAGATCCGCAAGGCCGCCGGCCTGGCGGTCGACGCGCACGCCGCCACCGCCACCGCGCACTCCATCCTGGTCAACCGGGTCTCCTACCAGCTCGACCTGCACGGGCCGAGCGAACCGGTCAACACCGGCTGCTCCAGCTCCCTGGTCGCCATCCACCGGGCCGCCGAGTCCATCCGCTCGGGCGAGTGCGACATCGCCGTGGCCGGCGGGGTCAACCTGGTGCTGTCCCCGCACAACCACGTCCTCCTCAGCAGCACGGGCATGCTGAGCCCGAACGGACGGTGCCGGACCTTCGACGCCCGCGCGGACGGCTTCGTACGCGGCGAGGGCTACGGCTTCGTGGTGCTGGCCCGCGCCGAGCGGGCCCGGGGGCGTCAGGTCCGGGCCTGGCTGCGCGGCAGCGCCGTCAACCACGGGGGCCGGGCCCGGTCCCTGACCGCGCCCAACCCGGCCGCCCAGGCGGCGATGATCGTACGGGCCCACGAGCGTGCCGGAACCGACCCGGCCACCCTCGGCTACCTGGAGACGCACGGCACCGGCACGGAGCTCGGCGACCCGGTGGAGATCAACGGCCTGCGGCTGGCCTTCGACGAACTGCTGAGCCGCCGGGGCACGCCCCCGCCGGCCGAGCCGTACTGCGCCGTCGGAGCGGTCAAGGCCAACATCGGCCACCTGGAATCCGCCGCGGGCGCCGCCGGAGTGATCAAGGTGCTCCTCGCGATGGAGCACGGCGTGCAGCCGCCGCTGGCCGGACTGCGGGAACCGAACCCGCACCTGCGCCTCGACGGCAGCCCCTTCCAGCTGCTCCGTTCGGCGCGGGCCTGGCCGCTGCCGGCCGCCGGGCCGCGCCGCGCGGGCGTCAGCTCCTTCGGCTACGGAGGCGTCAACGCCCACGTCGTCCTGGAAGAGGCCGGAGCCGCGCCCGAGGTGCGGCGGCCGCACGGCCCCTGGGTGTTCCCGCTGTCCGCCCGCACCCCGCAGGCCCTGCGCCGGTACGCGACCGCACTGCTCGCGGCCGTCGAACGGGCGGACCGGACACCGGAACTGGCCGACGTGGCACACACCCTCCAGCACGGCCGCGACGCCATGGCCGAGCGGCTTGCGGTCACCGCCGCCGACCGGTCCACACTCGTCGCCGCCCTGAAGGCCGCCGCCGACGGCGCCGACCATCCCGCGCTGGCCCGGCCCGCGGGCGGGGCGGACGCCGACCGCTGGGTGGCCGGAGACGCGGTCGACTGGCCGGCGGGCGGGGTCTCGATCCCGCTGCCCACCTACCCGTTCGAACGCCGCCGGTGCTGGGTCACCCCCGTGGCGACCCCCGGTCCGGAGGCGGACGCCGCCCCGGCGAACGGCGCCCCGGCGGCAGTGGCCCCGGTTCCGGCGAGCACGCCCCCGGCGTCGGCGCCGCCGGTCCCGGTCCAGGCAGGTGCCTACGCCCTGCGTCGGCAGCCCGTCGCCGACGTGGCCCTGCGCGGACCGGTCACCGGCCCGGTCTGGGTGCTCGGCCCCGCCGAGCTGCCGGGGGCCGGGGTCCACCGGATCGGCACGGCGCCGCTGGACTCCCTGCCGACCCCCGTCGCGGTCCACGCCGTGGTCGAGGGCGAGCGCGGGGTCCTCGACCTCTTCCGGATCGTCCAGCACCTCCAGGCGCGCCCCGGAGCGGGCGGCGAACTCGCGCTGACCGTCGTGACCCGCGCCGCGACCGACCCGGCGTCCGCCGCGGCACTGGGCCTCGCCCGGTCGGTGCGGAGCGAGTGCGAGCGCTGGCGGGTGGCCACCGTCGACGTCGGCCCCGAGGACCCGACGGCGGTGCCCGTCGCCACCGCCGGCGACTACGCACTGCACGACGGACGCTGGTACCGGGAGGAGCTCCAGCCCGTCGACGCGACGGCCGGGGCCGTGCCCGTCCTGCGCGAGGGCGGTACGTACGTGATCGTCGGCGGGACCGGCGACGTCGGTCTGGACGTGGCCGAGCAGCTCGTACGGCGTCACCGCGCCCGGGTCGTCCTCGTCGGGCGCTCCGCGCCGGACGAGGTCCGGGCGGCCCGCATCAGGGCCCTCGACCCCTCGGGCACCCGGGTGGAGGTCCACCGGGCGGACGCCTCGGAACCGGGCAGCATCCGCGCCGTGCTCGACCGGGTGGGCGTCGTCCACGGGGTCCTGCAGTCGGTGACCGTGCCGAGCGACCGGTCGCTGGCGGCCATGGACGAGGAGTGGTTCCTGCGCGGCATGGCGGCGAAGAGCCGCACCACCGAGGCCCTCGCCGAGGCACTGGGCGACCGGCGGCCGGACTTCCTGGCGCTCTTCTCCTCGGTGCAGTCCTTCCTCGGCAACCCCGGCCAGGCGGCCTACGCGGCCGGGTGCACCGCCCAGGACGCCATCGGCCGCGCGCTCGCCGCGCGGCTGCCCTACCCCGTCCGCGTCGTGAACTGGGGGGCCTGGGCCGGCTCCGCCCTCACCGAGCGCCACCGGGGCCGGCTCGCCGCGGCAGGGGTCCACCCGCTCTCGCCGGAGGCGGGATTCGAAGCGCTGAGCAGGGTGCTCGGCCGACAGGAGGTTCAGGTGGCAGTGGTCTCGGGCACGGACGAGTTCCTCGGCCGGATCGGTGTCCCGGCGGCAGGCGCGGACGTACGGCAGCAGCCTGCGACCGCGACCGCGACCGCGGCCGCGGCCACGTCCGAGGCCGGGTCTTCCTGGCGCGCCGCGGCGGCCGACGAGATACTGGCGGTCCTGCGCGAGGTGGCCGGCATCCGGCCCGAGGAGCTCGCGCCGGACGACCTGCTCAGCCGGTTCGGCTTCGACTCGATCACGTACACGAGGCTGAGCTCCCGGATGAACGCGCGCTGGGACCTCGACCTGACCCCGGCCACGTTCTTCGGAGTGGCCACCGCCGACGACCTGATCGGCAAGATCCTCCAGCACCACGGAGCCGCTCTCGCGGCGCACTGGACCGCGGAGGCACCGACCGGGGCCACGGCGCGCGAGGGGACCCCGGCATCCGACGGGACCCCGGCGCCCGACCGGGCCTCCGAACCCGCCCCCGCGCCCGAAC
>NZ_JARAYQ010000317.1:0-8256 GCF_033794505.1 Streptomyces sp. MB09-01
GCTGTCGGGAGCAGGGGCCGGGGCGGTTGCGGCGGGGAGAGTGAGTTCCTGACCCGGGACGATCAGGTCCGGGTTGTCGAACGTCCCGCCGCCGGGCAGCGACTTGCCCCGGTTGGCCTCGAAGATCTTCGGCCAGTCCTCAGGGTCGCCGTGCTCGTCCGCGATGCCCCACAGGTTTTCACCGGCCTTGACGACATGCTCGGCCTCGACAGCAGCGGGCTTCGCAACCGTGGGAACGGCCTGCGCGGGCTGCTGCACGGGCGCGGCCGTCTCGGGCGCGACCTGGGAGGGCGCCGGAGCCGGGGCAGCGGGCTTGGCGATGTTGGCGTCGGCCGGGAGCCGGATCACGGTGCCCTTGGGAAGGAACTGGTCACCGGCCACGAGTTGCGGGATGGAGGGGTTGAGCGCGGCGATGTCCTTCCAGCGCGGTCCGCTGCCCAGGTACTGCTCCGCCAGGTCCCACGGAAGCTCGGACTCCCCGGTGACCGTGTGGGTGGGCCAGGCGTCCTGCTCCGCCGCCGCCATTTGGGCCGCCGCCGCGCTGCTGGTGCCCGCCGTCTGCACGGCAGTCGCTGCGACGGCCGGGCCGGTCGTGGCGGCCGAGGCGGCGGTGGGGGCAATCAGGACGAGGCCGCCGATGAGGAGGCCGGCGAAGGACTGCATCCCGCCGAGGCCCTTGATCCGCTTCGCCTTGCGTCCGCGGAACAGGGCGACGATCTCGACGAGTGCGGAGAGGGTGAACAGCGCCCAGCCGATCCAGCCGATGGTCGTGAGCACCGTGAAAAACAGCCGGCCGTCGTCCTGCTGGGTCAGCAGATCCCATCCGCCGACGAAGTCCGTGGGCTGGTACCCAACTGCCAGCAGGACGGGGGGGATGCCGGCGATGAGTGCGGCCAGGACGGCGAGGCCGAGCAGGGCGCGGAGCAGGCGTAGGGGGGTGCTCATGGGGCGGTCAGCCTCCGGCTTGGGTGTGCAGTCGGGCGTGTGCCGTGCCGGACACACTGATCGTCGACCTACCCACGAACTGGGCGAACAACGTGGTGTAGGTGTCGTGGACGGTGACTTCGAGGCCCTGACCGCCGTCTGTGACGATCACGGAGCCCGAGACGTTCTGGGCGGCGAGGTAGTCCTGGGCGGCAGCGACGGCGGCGTCCGGGTCCACCGTGATCTCGGTGCCCTGGACAGCGGCAGGGACGTTGAGCTGCTGGCCGGCCGCACGGGCGGCCTCCTGCGCGAGGCCGGTGGCCTTGTTCGTCGCGTTGAGGGCGCCGCCGCCGTCGACCAGCAGCCCCATGATCATGATGATCCCGATGGCGCTCAGCGCGTAGAACGGCGACAGCGACCCCCTGTCACCGCCGTGGCGGATCCGGTCCCGCAGAGCGGTGATGCGGCGGGTGAGGGCGATGATCACTGGCGGCCTCGGTAGGAGTCGATCGGGCTGGTCCACGATGCCCGAAGGGTGCGGGATCCGGGGAGCCCGGGCAGTCCGATCTCGCCGAGAGGCGCGGTACAGGCAACGGTGACCCGGACGGTGGCCTCCTGGCCGAGGTCGAGGCCGTACCCGGAGGTGTCGACCGAGACGCTGGAAGAGGCGCAGTGGATGCCCTCGCCGTTGAGGCTGCGGTTCGCAGCGGCGGCCCCGGAGGCCTGGGCGGCGCCGGCTTCCCGTTCGAGGGAGGCGGCGCGGGCGGCCGCGCGGGCGGCGCCGTCCACGGCGCCGGAGGCGTCGGTGATCCGCCCGAAGGCGATCATCAGCAGCATGAGGGCGATGATGGCCGGGGCGAGGATGACGGTCTCCACCGAGTAGCTGCCCCGGTCCTCGCGCCAGTGGATGCGCCGGGCCCGCTTCACTGTGCTGCCACCCAGCGCTCGACGGGAGCCTCGGCGCTCTGGACGACGTCCAGTTCGAGTCCCGGCACGAGGGTGGCGACGGTGCCGCGGACGGTGATGCGGATCTGCTCCGGGCCGCTGCCGTCGGCGGAGACGCTCGCGCCGCGGACGCTGCCGTACTTCGCGAGGAGTTCCTGGGCCTGGGCGACGCCGTCGCCGGGGCCGGCGCCGAGCTGGCGTCCGGCCTCCACTCCCTGGGTGGCGGCGGAACGGGCGACGGAGCGGGCGTGGAAAAACATGCCGGTCTGGATCGCGGCGAAGACCAGGAACAGCACCACGACGGCGAGCACGGCCAGCTCCACGCTGCCCGAGCCCCGGTCGTCGCCTTCGGCCCGCAGGCGTGCCCGTAGGCGCCGCCACCGGTTGCTGACCTGGTCTTTCACGCCGCTTCCTTCCTCCCGTGGGTGGTTCAGCCGCTGATGAGCGGGAGCTTGGCGTCGGTGAACGTCTTGATCGCGGCGACGACCGCGATGGCGATGGCGATGACGACGCCTGCGATGACGGCGAGCTCGGCCGAGGTCTGACCGGCGTCGCCTGCGTTCTTCAGGCGCTCCCAGCGGGCGGCGAGGACGGTGGTGAGGGCTCGGATGTGCATGGTGTTCTCCTTTGTGGATCAGCCGTTGAACATGGTGACGATGGGCGGAAGGATCACGAAGACGAGCATGAGGAGCACGGCAAAGGTCACCGGCAGCACCATGGAGGTCGATGCCTCGTTGGCTTGGGCCTTGGCGTCGGAGAGGATCGCGACGCGCAGCTGGCGGGCCTGGGCCTGAAGGGTGGTGTAGACGGCGGCGCCGTCGCCCGCGAGGGCGAGGGTGTCGGCGGGCCGGGTCAGTTCGGGGATGTCGAGTTCCTCGCCGAGTTGCTTGAGGGCGTCCCAGACGGTGACGCCGGCGAGGTCGGCCTCGTAGAACGCCTGCCGCATCCGTTCGAAGATCCATCCGTCACCCACGTCCGCCGTGTCGGTCAGGGCTTGAGCGGCGCCGCTGTTGGCGATGCGGGCCAGGGCGACGCGGTCGAGGTAGGAGGCAGCGGCGTGCCGTACGACGAGCCGGGCGGCCGCGGCCTCCTTCCTGACCTCTTGGCCGGGCCACAGCCAGAACAAGGCGCCCAGACCGAGGCCTGCGGCGGCCGGCATCACGAACGGCAGGCTCACCCCGAGCATGGACAGGAGCGCACCGGCCAGCTGCGGCAGGACCAGCCCGTACAGCGCGAACAGGGCCCGCTTGCCCAGGTGTTCGGCGGGGCTGATCCGCAGGAGGTTGAGGTCCCGGACGGGCAGGGTGATCCGCTCGCCGAAGCCCGCCAGGAGGCGGGTGCCGACCTTCTCGGGCAGGGACCCGGTGCTGGTGGCAGTGACCCGGGGCTGGCGAGCGATGTGGTCGGCGTCGAGTCGGTCCATGACGGAGACGACGTCGGGCCGGGCCGGCCACAGGGCGCGGATGGCCACGCCGGTGAGGGCTCCGGCGGCCGCCGCGGGCAGAACCGCTTCCATGGGGATCATCGGGCGGCTCCCGTCGCGGTGGCCGGCTCCGCCGGCGTCAGGGGGTTCAGGAGGCGGGGGTCCGGCTTCGTGGCGGCCGCCCGGCGCAGCCAGGACAGCGTCCAGGCGAAGAGGCCGCCGAGGATCGCGAGGGCGACCTGCCCCATGGGGCTCTGGTACCAGGCGGACCAGGCCTCGTTGAGCATGCAGCCGACGAAGACGATGCAGATCACGATCGAGACGATGCGCGAGGACTTGCGGATCTTGGCGCGGTCGGACTCGATGTCGCGGGCGTCGGCGGCCTGCTGGTGGATCGTCACCGCGAGCGCCTCCAGCGCGGACGACAGGCCGGGGCCCATGTTCGCCGCGTGGGACTGGAAGAGCAACGCGACGTGGTCCACGACCCCGTCACCGAGCTCGTCCGCGAACAGGGCGAATGCCTGCTTGGCGTCCATGCCGGAGCGCAGCCGCTCGTCCAACGCCCGCACGTTGGCGGCGATGGGTGCCGGGGCGTTGCGTGCGCTGGCGCGGATGGTCTGGACGAGGCTGATGCCTGCGGTGTGGATGCCTGCCAGGCCGTTGAGCCACTGCCCGATCGCCTCCAGACGCTCGATGCGCTGCTCGGCGGCCGTGCCCGGGTTCAGGAGAAACGGGAAGCCGAGGACAGCGGCGCCGGCGAGGACACCGTGGACGGGCCACCCGGTCCACGCCCACACCGCGAGCACGGTGATACCGGCCGTCGTGACCACGGCGCGCCAGCGGCTCTGCCAGGCCTCGGGCAGGCTCGCCTTGGCCGCGCGGATTCGGCTTGCGCGGCGGGAGGCGGGCTTCGCCGGGTCCATGACACGGCCGCGCCACTCGCGTACGGCGATCAGGCCGGCGAGGACCATGACGAGGGCGCACAGCGCGGCTACGAGAGCCAGCTGCGAGGAGTTCACCGAACCTCCCGGGTCTCTGGTTCGGTCATCAGCTGTGCAACCGCCACACGAGTGGGCTGGCGAGGACCAGCGCCACTCCCGTGAGGGTGGCGGCGACCCAGGCGACTGCGCGGGTCACTGCAGTTCTCCAGGTTGGTCATCGCCGCTTCACCAACTTCATGGGCGGGCCCCAGGCACCTTCGGGGTTCTGGGTCAGCCAGTGGCGGTCGAAGGTACCGGTGCGCTCCAGGACGTCTATGTACGACGGCATGTTGCGGTACACGGCGCGCGGTTCGTCGCCGTGGGGGGCGAAGAGTTCGCTGGTGGTGGGGCGGCCGCCTTCGCCGACGACGTCGTGGACCTCGTAGATGTGGGAGATGAAGCGGTGCTTGCGGCCGCCGATGGCGGTCTCGTCGAGGTAGGTGAGGTAGACGACCACGTCGATCGCACTGGCGATCAGGTGGTTGGCGGCCTCCGTTTGCATGCCGGCTTCGGTGCACAGCTGGACGAGGCGGGAGATGATCGCGTGCGGGCGGCGGACGTGCAGGGTGCACATCGAGCCGGAGCCGCCCGCGGACATGGCCTGGAGCATGGGCAGGACCTCGGTGGAGCGGACCTCACCGACGATCACCCGGTTGACGTTGTAGCGCAGGGCGGTGGGGAACATGTCGCCGATGGTGACCTCACCCGAGGCACTACCGCCGCGGACCTCGCCGTTGGACTGGCGGGCCTCGAAAGCGAACGTGAGCGGACCCGGCTTGTCCGGCGGCCCGGGCTCATCCAGGTAGAGCTCGCGGTCGGACTCCAGGGTCGCGATCCGCTCACCGGGCGGGATCTCCCGGCCGAGGGCGCGCAGCAGTGAGGTCTTGCCGGCGCCCATGTCGCCGACGACCAGGATGTTGAGCTTCGCCTGGACGCAGGCCAGGAGGAAGGCCCGCAGCAGCGGGTTGATCGAGCCCCACTGGACGAGCTCGTCGATGCCGTGCTGGCGGATGCGGTGCTTTCGGATGACCACCGACGGCCGGGTGGTGAGCAGGCTCGCGGTGACGCGCGACCCGTCGGGCATGCGGAACCCGACGTTCGGCGTGGCCTGGGTCAGGGCACGCTCACCGTGCCCGGACAGGCCAGCCATCCGGTTGACCCAGGTGATCAGCTCGGCGTGCGAGTCGGCGACCCGGTCGATGCTGCGGCGGGGACGGTCGTAGTACTCGATGTGCGCGCGGAGCCCGTCAACCATGACGTCCTCGACGCCCTCCTCGTCGAGCAGGCCCTGGAGGCGGCCACCGCGGAACATCGCGTCGAACACCGCCGCCCCGATGGCGTGTTCCTCTGCCGGCGAGAGTGCGGAGTTGCCGTGCGAGTACTTCGTGGACCAATGCGCGACGGCCTTGGTCACCATGGAGCGGGCCTGGGCCCGGCGGTCGTCTTCTTCGAGCAGGCGGCTGGGGTCGTGGGCGGACAGCTCGGCGGACACCTCGGCCTGGAGGGCCTCGATCACCTCCCAGGCGACCGGCAGTTGGCCGGGCTGGGGGATGCGGGTCGTGCCGATACGGCCGGTGAGCAGTCCGGCGATGTCGGCGGGGCCGTGCGCGGTCGGGCCGTCAGGGCGCTGCTGGGTATCAGCCACGGGGATCCACCCGTCCCTTGCCCAGGCGCTGAAGTACCCCGGCAACCTGAGGAGTGGCCTGTGCCGGGAGGGCGGCCAGCGCTGAAGGGGTCGGCGCTGAGGGAGTCGGCGCTGAGGGAGTCGGCGGGTACTGCTGGTGCAGGGCTCGCCGGGAGGCGGCCGCCTGGAGGTGGCCGAGCGCGGTGCGGGCGGCGCCCAGGAGCGCGGACTTGTGCAGCTTTCGCGGGGCGCTGCCGGTGCCGGCGAGGTAGGCGGCGGTGTCCGGCTCCCAGGGCAGCGCGGCCATGACAGGCAGGCGCAGCGCTTCGGAGACCTCGTGGGCGCGGCGGGGGCCGTTCTCGATGAGGAGGACGCCCAGCGCGCTGGCGCCGTTGCCGCGGTCGGTGAGCTCGTTGCGCAGCGGCTCGGTCATGTGCCGGGCCAGAGCGAGGGCCTGGTCGGTGGCGCGTACGACGAGCAGCACCAGGTCCGCGCCGTGGAGGAGCGGTGCGGGCGTGAGGGTGGAGTGGAGGCGGCCGGACTCCAGGGCCAGGCGGCCGGCGTCAATGATGACGTCGTAGCCGCCTTCGTCGGACAGGACCCGCATGACCTGGGCCAGGGCGGGCCAGCTCCGTTCGAGGGCGGGAGCCTGGGCGGGGTCGGTCAGGCCAGGCAGGACCTGGCGGTTTCCGGAGGCGTCGAGGCGGACGAGGTGGTCGGCGAAGGCTCGCGCGAGGGCGTCCTCGCCAGCGCGCTCGGCGACGGCGAGGTGGTAGAGACCGGTCCCGGCCGTGATCTGGGCCTGGAAGAACCCTGCGCGCAGGGTGCCTCCGGCCGGGTCGCATTCGGCCAACAGCGAGGGGCGCGTGGAGGACAGGGCCATGGCGAGGGCGCTGGTGGTCACACCGGACGACTTCGCGCTCACCAGCGCGGTGACCGTCACGATCCGCTCCGCACGTCGCGGACCAGCGCGATCCGGCCGGAGGAGGCGCGGGTGGCCAGCAGGGGCCCGTCCGAGGACGCGACCGCGAGGTTGACGACGACGGCGCCGGACGCGTCGGGCCTGCTGACGGCAACGACGACCGCCTTGACCGAAATGGGTGGGGCCTCGGCGCCGTCCTTGCCGGTGGGCTGCTCGCCCTGGGCGGGGACAGTGACTGCGAGGACCTTGTCGCCGGGCACGAGGGAGCCGGAGGGGGCCTGGCCACGCTTGACCTGCACGCCGACCTGCTGCTTGTCGTCACCCAGGCCGGTGCCGGGCTGGAGCTGGCCGGCGACGAGGAGGCTGCCCTTGCGCAGGTCGACGGCGGGGCGCTTGCCCACGACGCTCGCGCGGTCGGTGGCGGGCATCGGGGTCAGGGCCCCGTCAGCGGACACCTCCGCGACGACGACGTCCGCGTCCGTCAGCGGCTGCCCGGCCGGGACGTCGTTCGCGATGGCCAGAACCTTCGTGCGCTCGCCGACGGCGGACACGGCGGCGGCCGAGCCGAGGGCGGCCGCGACGGCCAGCACGGTGCTCAGAGCGGCCGCAGCGTAGCGGCGCTGCTTCTTCACGGGGGCCGCGGTGGTGATGGGGAGATCGGTACGCGGGCCGGCCGGACGCGGCACCGGCGGGGCGGCGGGGGATTCCATTCGGGTACTGCCTCTCAGGGAAGTGCAAGCAGTGCGCGTGCTAGTTGAGGACCTGGACCTCGGCGACGTTGATGTCCACGGAGCTGGTGCGGACCTCGGTGAGCTGGCCGGCCTGGGCACCGCCGGTGACCTGCCAGTCGATCGACCAGGTGGACGTCGCGGTGACCTTGTAGGTGCCGGAGCCGGTGGTGGAGGACGGCTTGTCGTAGCGGTGGCCGCAGTCCGGGGAGGGCGACTTGCCGTACTCCGCCTTGTAGGGCGTGCCGGCCGTGGTGCAGGTGACCGTCTTCCCGTCACCCATGTTCCACACGATCTTCGACACCCGGGCGGTGGCTGTCACCGACACAGGTCCGATTGACGCCGAGGCCACGTTGGGCCCGTACGTCTCGGGACCGGTCTCGGTCCACATGTAGACGGGCATGCCGACCACACCCTTCCCACCGGGCTTCGGCGTGATGCCGATCGCGGGCGCGCGCAGCCGCATCTTGTCGACTGCTTGACGCGCCACGACCGCGGGGTCGATCACAGGGCCGCCAGCCGGCGGGCCATCGGAAACGAATGTGCCGCGCACGTCGGTCCAGCCTGTTTCTCGGTCCAGGCACTCCAGGACGTACAGCGAGAGACCAGGCTGCCGGCCGCCAGGCCCCCAGAGCGTGCTGTCGTCTGAGGGCTGCGGGTCCACCAACTTGTAGCTACAGGTGTAGCGGCTGTCCCCGCCCCCGGTGTCC
>NZ_JARAYQ010000318.1:0-8251 GCF_033794505.1 Streptomyces sp. MB09-01
GGGGCGGTGGCGCGGGCGGGAGCGGGGGTCACCACCGGCTGCGGATCGAGGCCGACGGGGTGCTGTTGGCGGACGTGGACCAGCCCGTGGAGGACGTCTCGGTGCGCACGTGCGACGACGGAGGTCCGGCCGAGGTCGTGGTCCGCACGAGTGGGGGCCCGGCGGACTCCGCGGTGACGGCCCGGGCCAAGACGGTGACGGTGTCGGGCGCGGACTTCCGCTACCGGGCCGACGCGGCGATGACCGGGCCGGTCCGCCGCCGTACGTGGACCCTGCGGCCCGGGGCATGGACGCTCACCCTGCCCCGGTGACGGCGGCGGTCGACGATGCGCTGGGCGACTGGCGCCGGGACGGGCTGCTGCTCTGCCTGCTGCCGGTGTTCTGGTGGCCGGCGGTGGTCGCGGCCGTCCTCACCCGGCCGTCGGTGCTGGTGGTTCTGCTGAGCCCGGTGCTGCTGGGGGTGCGGGAGCTCCACGCCGTCCGGCGGGCCCGGCGCGCGCTGCGGGACCCGGGGGTGCGCTGGACCCCGTACGAGGCCATGGTGGTCCGTGCGCGGTGGCGCCCGCCGGTGCTGGTCCTGGCGGACGGGCGGTACGCGCTGACCCTGGGTGTGCTGGGCCGGAGGGTGCTGCCGCCGCGCCCGTGGCCCCGTACGGCGGCGGGCGCGCAGGCCTCGCCGGCGTCGGCCGTGTCGGCCGTGCCGGGGCAGGTGGTGCGGGTGGTGCAGCTCGCGGGGGACCCGGCCGTGGGCGGGGTGCTGTGGGCCCCGTACTCCGGCGGCGTGGGCCGCGCCCGTCCTGCGCGCGGCGCCCTGCCGGGGCCGCGCTAGGCCTTTTTGGATCTTGGCGGGTCAGGCAAGATCCAAAACAGAGGGCCTGGCCGAGGCCGACCTCCTTCCCCCCCCAGGTGCGCGACGGCCGCCCGGGCGGTGGCCGACGGCCCTGACCGCGGCAGGTCTCGCCGGCCTGCGCCGCCTCGACATGACCGTGCGACCGCATCAGCGGCCTCCGGACCGGAACTGCTAGAACTCCACGAGCAGCTGCTCCAGCCCCCGGATGACGTACCCGTCCTGCCACCGGGGCTCCTCGACGAGCCGCAGTGGCGGGACTCCGTCCGCCAGCAGCGCCCCGAAGGAGGCCTCCAGCTCCCGCCGCGCCAGCGGCGCCCCCAGGCAGTAGTGGATGCCGGCACCGAAGCTCAGGTGCGGATTGTCGGCCCGTACGAGGTCCAGCGCGTCGGGCTCCTCGAAGCGCGCGGGATCCCGGTTCGCGGACCCGAAGAGCAGCGCGACCTCGGCTCCGCGCGGGATCTCGGTGTCCCCGATGCGGATGTCGTCGAGCACCCAGCGCTCGAACATCTGCAGGGGAGTGTCGTACCGCATGAGTTCATCCACAGCTGTGGACAACTTTTCGGGATCGCGGCTGCCGCGGAGCGCGGCGAGCTGCGCGGGGTTGCGGAACAGCGCCCACCACCCGTTCACGGTGGTGTTGACGGTGGCCTCGTGTCCGGCATTGAGCAGGAGCACGCAGGTGGAGATCATCTCCTGCTCGCTGAGCCGGCCCTCCTCGTCGTGGGCGGCGATCAGACCGGAGATCAGATCATCGCCGGGGCGGGTGCGGCGCTCGGCGATCAGCCCCCGCAGGTAGGCGCTGAACTCGACGCTCGCCCGCACCGCGCGCCGCGCCGTCTCCTCGTCCGGACGGAGCTCGAACATCCCGCAGATGTCCGCCGACCACGGCCGCAGGAGCCCCCGGTCCGCCTCCGGCACGCCCAGCAGCTCCGCGATCACGGCCACCGGCAGCGGCTCGGCGACGATCGCGAGCAGATCGCCGCCCCCGTCCGCGAGCAGCTGCTCCACCAGCCCGTGGGCCAGCCGCTGCACGGCGGGCACGAGCCGCTCCACCGTGCGCGGGGTGAAGGCCTTCGCCACCAGCCTGCGCACCCGCGCGTGCGCGGGATCCTCCAGGTCCAGCAGGCCGTTGCCGTTGAGCACGTGGAAGGGCTCGTGCTCCGGTGGCGGCGCCTCGCGCCCGAACTCCTCGTGCGAGAAGCGGTGCAGGTAGGTCCGTCCCAGCCGCCGGTCCCGCAGCAGCGCGCTCACATCGGCGTAATGCGGCACCAGCCACTGCCCGGTGGCCTCCCACCACACGGCCCGCCCCTGCTCCCGCAACTCCCGGTACGCCGGATACGGATCGGCGACGAACGCGGCATCCCACGGATCAAAGCCCATCCCCGCACCCTAGGCCTTCTCCGCACCCCACGGCCCGTCATCCGGACCAGGCCCTACGCCGGTGTCACCAGCCGGGTCTCGTAGGCGAACACCGCGGCCTGCGTGCGGTCGCGCAGGCCCAGCTTCACCAGGATCCGGCTCACATGGGTCTTGATCGTGGACTCGGCGACGATCAGCTGGGCCGCTATCTCCGCATTGGACAGCCCCTGGGCGATCAGGACCAGCACCTCCGTCTCCCGCTCCGTCAGCTCACCCACTCCCGCCGGGTCCGCGAGCTTGCGCGTCTCGGAGATCTTCGAGAACTCCGCGATCAGCCGCTTCGTCACCGAAGGCGCCAAGAGGGCCTCTCCGGCGGCCACCACCCGGACCCCGTCCGCCAGCTGACGGGCCGACGCGTCCTTGAGCAGGAACCCGGAGGCCCCGGCCCGCAGCGCCTGGTACACGTACTCGTCGAGGTCGAAGGTCGTCAGCACCAGCACCTTCGCGTCCGTGTCCGCGGCGACGATCTCCCGCGTCGCCTCCAGCCCGTTCATCTGCGGCATCCGGATGTCCATCAGCACCACATCCGGCCGCAGCGCCGCCACCTGCGCGATGGCCTCCCGACCGTCGACCGCCTCGCCCACCACCTCGATGCCGTCCATGGCGTTCAGCAGGACGGAGAACCCCTCCCGCACCATCATCTGGTCGTCGACGATCAACACTCTGATCGTCATACGCTCCCCGCCCCCAGCACCGGCTCCGGCTCCTGACGATGGCGCACCGGTATGAACACCGCCACCTCGTACCCGCCGGCAGCCGTCTGTCCCGCCGTCATCTGCCCCTCCAGCATGGCCACCCGCTCCCGCATTCCGGTGATGCCGTGCCCGGCCCCCGGCGAAGGCTGCACATCCGCGGTCGCCGCCTGATTGACGATCCGTATCCCCAGACCACCCAGCACGTACGAGACCTCCACCTCGGCCGCCGCTCCCGGCGCGTGCCGCAGCGTGTTGCTCAGGGCCTCCTGGATGATGCGGTACGCCGACAGCTCCACGCCCTGCGGCAGCTCCCGCACCGCGCCGGTGATCGTCTTCTCCACGCTCAGCCCGGCCTCCCGCACGTTGGCCAGCAGCCCGTCCAGCGAGGCCAGCGTCGGCTGCGGGGCGTCCGGAGCCTCGTAGTCGGAGGAGCGCACCACACCCAGCACCCGCCGCAGCTCCGTCAACGCCGCCACTGCGTTCTCCCGGATGGTGACGAACGCCGCCTCCAGCTCCGGCGGCGGGTTCTTCACCCGGTACGGCGCGGCCTCCGCCTGGATCGCCACCACCGACATGTGGTGGGCCACCACGTCGTGCAGCTCCCGCGCGATCGTCGTCCGCTCCTCCAGCAGCGTCCGCTTGTCGCGCTCGACGGCCGTGACCTCCTGCTGCGCCGTGACCTCCTGCCGCGCCTCCTTGCGGGTGTTGCGGACGGTGACCGCGAGAAGGGAGACCGCGGACAGGAAGGCCATCGGTCCGGGCTCGAGGGGCTGGCCTATCAGCGAGGGCAGGAAGGACCCGGTCGCCACGGTGATCAGCCACAGCCAGCCGGCCACCCGCGGCCGGCTGCGCAACGCAACGATGGTGATCACGACGAGGTGGGCGAAGAACGTGCCCGGAGACCACGGCCAGGTCATGCTCGTGCTCTCCACCATGGCCAGCGGCAGGGTCACGCCGAGCACCACCCACACGGCGCCGACCGGCCGCACCAGCGTCATCAGCACCGGCGCCGCGGCCATCAGCCCCAGCAGCAGCGACAGCCCGGAAGGGACCATCCTGTTGTTGATGACGGTGACGAACACCGTGACCACGGCCAGCAGGATCACCACCGCATGGGGCAGGAACGCCGTCCTGGGGCGCAGCGCCCGAGGAACCCACCGGGCGACCCGCCCGTCGGTGCGGATCGGCGGCAGCGGCCGGTAGGCGAACGCATCGGTGATCAGGTCGTCGCGGAGGTTCTTGAAGAGCCCCGATGCGAGTCGGAACTCAGGTGGCCGGGCTGTCCCCCCGGTGGTCGTCTCGGTCATACCCCCACCGTAGGGCGGCGTTCCCGTCGTCCGCGTCGCCGCTGAAGGGGATATCCCGGCATCCCCCTCAAGTACTACGAGGGCTGCGAGGACCACCCGGGCCGCCTCAGTATCCGGCCGGCCGGACCAGCCCCGTCTCGTACGCGAACACCGCCGCCTGCGTGCGGTCCCGCAGGCCCAGCTTCACCAGGATCCGTCCGACATGCGTCTTCACCGTCTGCTCCGCCACCGTCAGGTGGGTCGCGATCTCCGCATTCGACAGGCCCTGCGCCACGAGCGACAGCACCTCGGTCTCCCGCTCGGTCAGCTCGTCGATCCGGGCCCGCGACGGCGCCCGCGGCGCCCCCATCCGGGAGAACTCCGTGATCAGCCGCTTCGTGATGTTCGGCGAGAGCAGCGCCTCGCCGGCCGCCACCACCCGCACCGCCTCGGCGAGCTGGTCGGCCGAAGCGTCCTTCAGAAGGAACCCGGAGGCCCCGGCCCGCAGCGCCTCGTACACGTACTCGTCGAGATCGAAGGTGGTCAGCACCAGCACCTTCACGGTGGCATCGGGAACCCCGGTGATGACGGAGGTGGCCTCGATGCCGCCCATTCCCGGCATGCGGATGTCCATCAGCACCACGTCCGGAGCGAGCTCGGCGACCTTCGCCACGGCGTCGGCCCCGTCCACCGCCTGTCCCACGACCTCTATGTCGGGCTGCGCGTTGAGAAGCACGGTGAAGCCCTGCCGCACCATCATCTGGTCGTCGGCGATCATCACCTTGATCGGGGTGCTCATGGGGCCTTCTTCGTCTCGGGGGCGGTGCCGGCGGGCGGGTCCTGAGGGTCCATCGGCAGTACGGCGCTGACCTCGTACCCGCCGTCGGGGCGCGGGCCGGCGGCCAGTTCGCCCCCCAGCATGCCTGCCCGCTCGCGCATCCCCAGCAGCCCGTGTCCCGCGCCCTGGGAAGGCGGGGCGGGGCGGCTCGGCACGGTGTTGGCGATGCACAGGTGCAGCTCGCGCGGCCCGTACGCGATGCCGACCTCCACCTGCGAACCGGGCGCGTGGCGCAGACAGTTGCTCAGCGCCTCCTGCACGATCCGGTACGCGGTGAGCTCCACGCCGGGCGTCAGCGGCCGGCGTATCCCCGCGATCGCGGTGGTGACGTCCAGCCCGGCTCCCCGGACGTTGTCGACGAGGCCGTCCAGCTCGGCGAGGGTCGGCTGCGGATGGTGCGGGTTCGCCGGATCGTCGGGGTTCTCGGAGCGCAGCACCCCGAGGACGCGGCGCAGCTCGGTCAGGGCCTCCAACGCGTTCTCCCGGATGCCCGCCAGGTTCTCCTTGAGCTCCTCGGACGGGTTGTCCACCAGGTGCGGGGCGACCTGCGCCTGGATGGAGATCACCGACATGTGGTGGGCGACCACGTCGTGCAGCTCTCGGGCTATCCGGCTGCGCTCCTCCAGCAGCGTGCGCCGGGCCCGCTCCTCCTCGGTGAGCGATTCCTGCTCGACGAGCTTGCCGCGGGCCAGGCGCGTCGCGCGGAGCGCGTAGCCGAGGATTCCCACGAACCCGAAGAGGATGGCCACGCCGCCGATGAGCGTCTGGCTGTGGGGCGGTCTGAGGACGACGTCGGCCAGTCCGGAGAGGGCGAGCGTGATGCCGATGACCCAGACGGTCACCCGGGGCGGCACCCGTAGGGCGACCATCAGGATGAGGGGCGCGAACGTGAACGGCCCTGCGGGCGTCCAGTGCCAGGCCTGTCCCTGACCGACGTGGTCGTGGATGACCCAGGCGATGAGGGCGGCGGTGACGAGCCCGAGCCACCAGGCGGCGATCGGCCGGAACATGCTGAGCAGGACGGACGCGGACGTCAGCAGCGACAGTCCCAGCACGGCGGGGCCGACGACCTTGTAGTGGTCGTTCAGCTGCATCCCCGTCAGGACGCCGCAGGGAATGGCCGCGTAGCCGAGGACCACGTGCGGCAGCCAGGCCAGCCAGCGCGGCCGGGACATCTTCGGAAGGGGATCCCGCCTCAGGGTGAACAGCTCCTGCACCAGGCCGCGCGGCGCGGGACGGCCGCTACGGCTTCGGCGGGCGCCGGGTGCCGGGGACTCGCTCGGATCGATCACGGGCTCCAGCCTAGGCATGGGTGGTTTCCTTGACGGGGGCCGTTGCCCGGTGGGAGCCGACGACGGGGCGGGTGGTGCCCTCCGGCTTCGGGCGGCCGCCCCGCTCGTACGCGCGGAACGCGGCCCAACACACCGTCAGGGCGACAGCGAACACCGGCAGCCACAGCAGCCGGGATGCTATCCAGCCCACCGAGTCGGGCACGGTGTGCAGACCGGGCAGGTCGGCCGAGAGCAGCAGTCCGAGGGCGGTGACGGCCATCATGGCGGTCTGGTGCCACAGGAAGACCGTCATGGCGGAGAGGTTCACCAGGGCCACCTTCGCCCAGGCCGAAGGCCGCCGCATGGCCCGGGCCAGCGGTTCGCGCACCAGCAGGGCCAGACCGCACTGGGCCAGTCCGAACGCGGCCGCGGCGAGGGTCGGCGGGTTCAGATTCGACACCGCGGCTCCGGGGACGCCCACCATGGACGCCGGGTACCCGCCCCACAGGACCAGCGCGACCGTGGCCACGGTTCCGGCACCGAGCAGGAGCAGCGCCGGCCGGCGCCGGGCGAACGCCCCCCGGGACCAGGCGGCGCCCAGGGTGAAGGGGACCAGCCAGCCGGCGGCCACATTGACCCAGCCGATCCACTCGGGGCCGCCGAGGCCGAAGCGCCACACGTCGACGCCGGCCACCACGGCCAGCGGCCACAGCGGATTGAGCCGGGCCACGAGCGGGGTCGCGGCGGTCAGCGCGGCGAACACCAGCAGGAACCACAGCGGCGACAGCACCAGCTTGACCAGCGTCCGGACGGTGTCCAGCTCCGCCCCGCCGACCAGCATCCCGCCCGCCACGACGGTCCACAGGACGAGCACCGCGGCGACCGGCCGGAACAGCCGGCCCAGCCGCTGCCCGACCCACGTGCCGTACGAGACCTGCCGCTCGCGCGCCGCGACGTACCCGCGGGCGGCGACGTGGCCCCCGACGAGGAAGAAGACGGCCAGGGTCTGGAACACCCAGGAGACCGGGGCCAGCCAGGGCATGTGCGCCAGCGGGCTGGTGGTGCTCAGCCGGCCGTCGGTGGCGGTGAGGGCGGTGACCAGCCAGTGCCCGAGGATCACACCGAGGATCGCGAAGGCGCGCAGCGCGTCCACGGGCCGGTCCCGGCCGGCCGGGGTGGCCGCATCGATGCCCGTGGCGAGCGCGGACCAGCGGGCGCGGAGCTCATGCATGGGGTGCCTCCGAAGCGGGTGTGGTGCCGAGGACGATGGCGGCCAGGCTCTCCAGGGACTCGGTGCCCGGGTTGAGGTAGTCGCTGTGGCCGGCGGCGCCGGGGGTGAAGGCCCGTGCCCCGAAGGCGGGGTCGACGGGGTCGGTGCCGAAGCCGAGCCCGCCGAGCCGGACATGCGGGACCTTCGCCACCCAGTCGCTGCTGCCCCGCCCGGCCCAGACCCGGGCGCCGGTCGGCAGGTCCCGGGCGGCCGCGGCTCCCGTGCCCGGGCTGCCGAAGAGGGCCATGTCGCCGACCGCGGGCCCGGTCGGGGTCCGGGCGCAGACCACGGAACCGTAGGAGTGGCAGAGAAGGGAGAGCCTGGTGCCCGGCGCGGCCATGCCGGCCAACCGGTCGAGGAAGGGCGCCAGTTCGGTGGCGGCCACGTCGGCGCGGCCGGCGGTCAGGACGGTCGTGCTGACCGTGCCGGGGGTGTCGTACCCGAGCCAGGCGACCACGGCGGAGCGCGGATGCTCGGCCCGGAGGCGCTGCTGCAGGGCGACGGCCCCGGCACGGAACCTTTCGTAGGTGTCGAGCGTGGTGTCGGAGCCGGGCACGAGGACGGCGACCCGGTCGGCGGTCTCCAGCTCGCCGAACACCTCGACCGCCCGTCCCTTGCCGCG
>NZ_JARAYQ010000319.1:0-8235 GCF_033794505.1 Streptomyces sp. MB09-01
GGGGCGGTGGGCGACGTCGCGCTCCCGGACACCGTCCTGGAGCTTGACGGCCATCCTGGCGACGGCCTCGATCGTGGCGCGGGTCTGCTCCAGCGCGGCAACATCGGTCCCCTGCTGCTGCTCCTGGGCGCGGCCGGCCTTCCGGTCCGGGCGCGAGAGCCGCGGGCCAGACCTCGAGGCGCCGGGCACGGCGACGGTGTGCGGGCGGGCACGGGAGCCCAGGCGCTCCGAGCGGCGCGCCGCGTGAACCCGGGCCTTCAACGCTCCGGCGGCGAGCCGGGCCCGCGCGTAGAGGGGGGCGGTCCGCTTGCGGGTCAGCGGGCGCACCACGGCCTGGTCGTCGGTATCGCGCGGGTACAGGGCGTGCAGATCGGCAGTCATCATCCGGCCCCGGCCGACGGGGCGGGTGTAGTCGTCGACGACGGTCTGCACGATCCGTTCGTCCAGGCCCTTCTGGTGGGGTCGGCCGCGCAAGGCGTAGGAGAGGTAGCGGCGGGCTTCGGCGAGCAGGTGGTGGCGCTTGAACGCTCCGCGCATCACGTACACCACGGCGACGACGTCGACGGCCGCCAGGACCACGTCGACCACCGGCCGCACCCGCGCCCACACCGCCGCGGCCGCCGCCCGCGCCCGCTCCGCCAGCCGGTCGACGACGTCGGCGCCGAATGAGGCGATGGCCGACTCCCGCCACCGCTCGCGCAGCTCGGACAGCGGCCGGAGCTCCTTGCGCTTGGGCGGGCGCGTCCGGTCGGCGGCCCGGCAGGCCAGCCCGTAGGCGGCCCGCTCCCCCAACTCATGCCCGTGCTCTTCCACGTACTCGGCAGTGAGGACGAACAGCGCCTCCTCTATCTGCTGACGGCGCGTGGACTGCCAGCCGATGAGCCGCTGGTCTATGCCCGCGATCTCCATGACGGGACGCCGGCCGGGGGTCACCTCGCGCGGCTCCCAGGCCCACCCGAGCCGGGCGGATACCTCCTCCATGAAGAACAGGAGGTAGAGAGTGTCAGCGGCGACGATGTGGGCCAGCAGCGTGTCCGCCGACAGGTTGCCCCACGTGCCCTTGGCGTCCGGCCGGCGGGCGCGGATCGACACCACCGCGTGATCGTGAAGCAGGGGCTTCGACTCGGCAGCTCGGGACTCGTAGTGCCGGAACACCGCAACGATCAGCCCGCCGTCCCGGACCGGTGCGCGGTGCTTGCCGCCGCTCCCCGAACGGATCTGCGCGACCGAGTCCCCCAGCCACTCCATCGTCTTGTTCACGGAGATGTCCTGGCACAGCTCCAGCACCCGGCGTTCCTCGTCCCCCATCAGCGCCCACGCGATGTGCACCGTCGGCGGCGGCCGGAACACCAGGTCCACGCCCAGCCAGGGCTTCCGCTCCTTGGCCTTCTCCGTCTTCGCCGACCGGTTGTGCTCGATGGGTCTGCCCAGCACGCTCGCCCGCCGGGCCTTCGCCGGATCGTCGCCCGCCTCCAGGCGCTCGCGCTCGATCCGGTCGGCGTCCGGGTGCCGGCCTTCTCCCAGGAGCAGTTCGGCTTGCCGCTCGCTCACCACATCCCCGGCCGTGAGGCCGACAGCGGCCAGGCCCCGGCCCCTCCAGATCCCGGGCGGGACACCGGCCTCGTCCTGGGCGTCGCGCAGCGCCGTGCCTGCGGGGCGGTGGCCGTCACCGACCATCACGCCGCGGAATAGGTAGCGCACCCCGTCACCCGGACGGAGCTCCGATTTGCTGATCACCGGGCCATGGAACACCGGTCATGACCTGCGCAAAAGCGCGATCCGGGGTCCTTCCCGCCGGGCGGGAAGCCATCACCAAGTCTTTACCGGAGCGCCCGCCAGGCGGGCCGTCCCGCAGCCCGAGACGGTAAGCCGCCGACGTGTGCACAGTGCGCCGCATGTTGAACGAGATCTACGCAGACCCGTGCCCGCTGTGCTCGCGAACGATGCGACCCGAGTTCCGCAGCAGCGGCCGCTCCGCCCAACAGGACCACCCGGCCCGCACCGACTTCCACCGGTACCACTGCGACAGCTGCGAGGCCGCCTGCCCCCAGGAGTTCTACGACGCGATGCGCGACCTCTACGAGAGCTGACGGCGGCCGTGCGAATGCTACGCACCGACCACACGAGCACCACCTGCCACGAAATACGCCTCCAGCCGACTCCAACGTCATCCACCGCGAACGGACGCACCACTCCGACCACCCACCACTGCTGAGCGCACCGCGTCACCGAAGCCCTTCAACACGAACAACCACCACCGCCCCCGGCCGACCGGCCGGGGGCTTCGTGCGTCCTGGAGGTTCACCGTGCCCACGTACGAGACCCTGCCGCGCTTCGCCGCCGACCTGGATCGCCTAACCCCCGAACAACGCCGCCGCTTCCGCCGCGCCGTCACCGCCTTCGTCCACGACCTGCGCGACGCCGACGGGCACTTCCGCGCTGGCCTCCGCATCAAGCAGGTCAGCGGCTTCCCCGGCATCTACGAACTCACCTGGTCTGCGGGCACCGGCCCCGCTGGACGTGCCACCTGGCAGTACGGAGCCGCGCTCCGTCCCGGCACACCCCACGTGATCTGGCGTCGCATCGGCACCCACGACATCCTCACCGGCCCCTGACCCGGCGGGGCTCACGGCTTTGCGCGTGAAACCGCACCGGCACAGCAGTGATCATGAGGTGCCCGCATCACGCGGACTGGCCGTACTCGTTGGGCGGGACATGAAGCACTCCAACCCCCTCCTGGACCCGCTGGCCGAAGGCGCGGTGATCGCCGTGTGCGCTCTCGCCGACGCCGCCGGACCCGACCGGTGGAGCAGCGGCGCGGTCGAGGACGCGGCCACCGCGCTGGAGGTCCTCGCCGGGGCGCTGGCCGATCTCAGCCCGGAGGCCGCCGAGCTCCTGGAGGTCGTCCCGGCCGCCGTCGCCGCGCTGCGTGAACGCGTGGAGCGCGCACCGGCCGCGGCCGCGCCATCCGGTCCGGCCGGCTGCGGCGAGGACCCGGCGGTGCTGAGTACGGGACTGCGGCGGGCTCTGGCCGGGCACAGCCTCGCCGGGCACCGGGTCCACCAGCTCGGCCCCGCCCTGCTGACCATCACCCTGGACGCGGCCCACGCCCAGGCCCTCGCCGTACTCCTCGCCGCCCGGCGTGAGCTCCCCCGCCAGGCACCGGCTGCCGAGGACGAACTCCGATGGGGCGCAGGGCCGGCCGAGACCGCTGCGGCATCGCTCGCGGTCGCCCTGGTCGCCTACGGGCCCGGGACGTACGCCCGGGTCCTCGCCTCCGGCCACGTCACCGCAGGGCTCACCCCGACAGCGACCCAGCAGGTGACCGACGCGTTGAACACCCGCCCGGTCTCCACCGCCCCGCCAACACGGGCACGGCGCCGTGGGCTCGGGCACGGCTGGAAAGGCATCGACGTAGGGCGTTGACCGGTGGACAGCGGAAGGGCCCGGCCGCCCCAGAGGGTGGTCGGGCCCCGCGTGCCGTTTCCATTGGAAACGGCAGTTAGGTGCGGTCGGGGAATCCGATGCTGGTCATCAGCTTCCGGTAGTCGACGGCCGGCACCGAGTTGGGCAGGAGGATGGGCAGGGGGCAGCAGTCGTCGTACAGCTTCTTGGCGTCGGCGGAGTACCGGATGTAGGGCGTGAGGATGTCGCCGTACAGGGATTCGGCGAGCGCTGTCGCCTTCCTGGCCGATGCTTCGGTGTAGCTGGCGGTCGGGGTGCCGGTGAGGATCAGGTGGTTGACCGTCGGGCGGCCGGGGACCGAGCGCCGGAGGCGGTTCTTCTCCCGGACGCGGTCGAGTTCCTCGAACAGCGGGCCCAGCAGCTTGACGTCCTTCGGATCGGCGCGGACCGACGGGATGACGGAGTCGTCCTCGTCGAGCATCCGGATCACGGAGTAGACCATCTTCCCGTAGCTGGCAGGGAAGTCGAGCCAGAAGACGTCGTCCTCGTCGCCGTCGTAGCCGAGCAGGATCTCGGCGAACCAGTCCTGTCGGTCCGCGTCCTCGGCGATGGCGGTGTCCGCGGTGGACATCTCCTTGCAGCTGGGCACGACGCGCAGGCCGGGGATGTAGGCGAAGGCGTCGTCGTCGTATCCGTCGCCGATGCGGTAGCGGGCCGGGAGGGCGACCTCGTCCAGGGTCGCGGTTCCGTGGATGAGGTCGAGGACGGTCTTGCGTCCCTTCATGGCCTCTTCGTCGTAGCCGAGGATCGTGGTCGTGGACCGGTTGGCGTCGAAGTCGAAGATGGTGCCCTGGTAGCCGCGGAGCGCTGCCTCGGTCGCCATGGAGGTGGCGCTGGTGGTCTTGGTGGAGCCGCCGCACTCGAGGATGAAGGCGTAGATCTTGGGGTGGCGCCGCCCCCTGGGGCGGAAGCGGGGTTCGACGGTGCGCGTCACTCGTTCTCTCCTGTGGTGTCCGAGCCCAGTTCCTTCTTCTCCCACGCGGTGTCCGGGGTGTACTGCGCGTGGTCCTGGAGGAGGCGGAGGTAGCCGACCTCTCGGGTTCCCCACGAGTGCCGGCGGGCGGCGGTGCGGAGCTCTGCGGCAGCGAGGGCGCTCGCGAAGGCGGCGAGCCGCTGGAGTTCGCCGTCACCGGAGTCCTGGACGGCGTTGAAGTACGAGCCGGCGTTCTGGTCGTCGATGCTGTGGCGTTCGGCTCGGCGGAGCCAGACCAGGGCGCGCTGCTGTGCGGCGGACTGCTGCTGTGGAGCGAGCAGGGCGCCGGTCATGGCCTTGAGGAGGAGCTCGCTGTCGGCCGTGTCGCCGACGTCGACGGTCTCCACGAGGAGCTGGCAGGCGGCGTCCCGGGCTGCGGCTGCGGTACTGCGGTCCTGCTCGTACTGGTCAGCCGAAGGCTTAGGCTGCTCCTTCTTCGCCGTCGTCCGGGGCTTGGGGGCAGCGTTTCCAGTGGAAACGGTGCTCGGCTGGAGGGCCGTGCCGTTTCCATTGGAAACGGCAGCCTCTCCTTCGGCCAGCTCCGTGTCGGGCACGGGTTCGTCCTGCCGCTGCCGCGCGAGGATTTGTGCCTGCGCCTCCAGCGGACGCATGCCGCCCTGGACCAGGGTCACTGCTTCCCGCTGGTCCTCGGCGCTCATCTTCTGGAGCTTCTCAGCGGTGCTGACGGCCAGGGTGCCGTCCCGGAGTGCTCCCTGGACTTCCGGCTCCAGCGCGAGGAGCTGCACGCGCTTCCACACGGTGCCCTTGGAGATAGCCCCCTTGGCGGTCTCGCCGATCTTCTGCGCGATCTGCTCGTAGGACAGCCCGCTGCTCCGCAGGGCCTCGTAATGCTCGGCCTCTTCCAGCGGGCTGAGCTGTGCGCGCCGGAGGTTCTCGATGAGGGTGATGAGGCGGGCGTCGGCGACCTTGTCGTCCATCAGGACGCTGGGGATGACCTCCCAGCCCAAGGACTGGATAGCGCGCCAGCGATGCTCCCCGAAGAGGATGACGTTCGCGGCGCTGATCTTCTCCGCTGTCTCCGGGTAGTGCGCGGTCCAGATGTCTGCGGGGATGTGAGCGATGTTCTGGAGGAGGCCGACTTCCTCGATCGTGGCCGCGAGCTCCTCAACGCCCGACATGGCCCGCCGGTTGAACGGGTTGGGGCAGAGGTCCTTGGGGTGGAGTTCAACGGTGTCGCCGCTGCGGTCCTTGCCGCCCCGGTAGAACGCCTCTTCCTTGGGCGTAGCCGCGGGGGGCTTGGTGCTCGTGCGCTTGGGCCTCGGAAGGTTGGCAGCCATAGATTCTCCAGGACGACAGAAAGTACGGCCAGAGACTAGCCGTTTCCAATGGAAACGCTGGCTCCCTCGCGCAGCCCGAGCAGGACCAGTCGGCGGCCCGCCAAGCTGGCGGTTGCCGTTTCCAGTGGAAACGCCGTTACCCAGTCCGGGGGTTGACGGAAGGCCAGACGCGAACCGGCACGTGCAGGCCGCGATGGGCGACGAAGCCGTTCTCCACGGCGTCCTCGCCGGGCGTCCAGAGCTGTTCGGCGGGGTGCGGGGTGCCGTCGTCGCCCTCGCTGGTCTCGATCTCGTACAGGGCCGGGGCGGTCACGCGCTCACCCCCGCGACGGCGGCGTCCAGGAGCGCCACGGCGTCGGCCTCGTACGGGTCGGCGAACAGCTGGTGGTCGCTGACGTCGAACGGCCCGAACCGCACGCCGACGCGGAACTCGGGCACGAGGGTGGTCTCCCGCCCGTCCAGCGTGGCGGTGAGCCGGTCGTGGTCCTGCTGGGCGTGCCGGGTCTGGGTGTACGGACCGAGGCGCAGCAGGGTGTAGCCGTCGAGGCTGTCGTCGCGCCGGCGGGCCTCGATGTAGAGGGCATAGTGCGCGGGCTCCACGCCGACGTCGTCGGGCAGGGGGAGGTTCGCGGCGGCGTGGGTGAGCATCGCGTATCCGGGCTCATCGCCCAGGTCATCGCTGGTCACGACCACATCGGAACGACGATGGGATACGCCGCGATCTACCCCACTGATGCCATCGAGGCACATCGAGCGTTCATCGCCCGGCGCCGGGCTCTGCGGCCTGCCGATGAATACCGCACCGTCACTCCTGAGGAGTGGGGAGAGTTTCTCGGGCACTTTGAGCGCCGTAAGCTCGCCCTGGGCGACTGCGGCCGCGCATACGGAACTGACTGTGCTCACGAACACGCTTGTGTCCGATGCCCCGTCCTGATCGTCCACGCGACAGAGCGTCCCCGGCTTGTCGAGATCCGCGACAACCTCCTCACGCGCATCGTGGAAGCCGAGAGGGAAGGCTGGCTCGGCGAGATCGACGGGCTGCAGAGCAGCCTTGCTCACGCCGAGGAGAAGCTTGCCCAACTCGACGCTCAGATTCCCCGGAAGCAGGAGTCTGTCGACCTGGGGATTCCTACCTTCCGGGAGATCGCTGCTCGTACCAGTGGGGTGGCCACCCCGCCGGGGCCTGCGTGACTGAATGGCTTTACTCCGGCGTGCTCAGCGGACACCGCCGCAGAGCGCGGCGCTTGGACGGGCTTCAGCCACGGATGATCTATGCCTCCCCGGCCCGGGTCAGTTCTACGGGCGGCGGGCCAGTAGGTGGGTGTCGAGGAAGCCCCGCTCGGACGCTGGGTCGTGGAGCAACCGAGCCACCGTGACGAGTCCGGCCCCGGTCAGCAATTCGGCAAACTGGTCCGCTGGCCAGCTATAGGCGGGCGCCACCTTGTGATCGAAGCGGACAGGCTCCGGCCCGTCGGTTCCGAAGAAGGACGCCAGGAGCAGGCCCCCTGGTGCCAGGACACGCACCTGCTCAGCGAGCAGCGCGGGCAGTTCTTCAGGTGGGGTATGGATCATCGAGTAGTGGGCCAGCACTCCGCCGAGCGCGCCGTCCTCGACCGGCAGGGCCTCCATTCGTGCTTCGTCGAACCGCAGCCCCGGATGGGCCCGCCGGGCGTGGGCGACCATAGCCGGGGAGAGGTCAAGCCCGAAGGAGTCCAGCCCCAAGTCGTGCAACATGGCCGTCAAGTGGCCGGGTCCGCACCCGACGTCGGCTGCCCGTAGGTTGCCCGCGCCACGCACGAGTTCGGCGAAGGTGTCGATCATGTTCCGCGCGAACGGCTGCGTCTCCAACCGATTGGCGAACATCGACGCATACAGTTCGACGACCCCGTCGTAGGCCGCCCTGGTCTCGTCCTGGTGTTTCAACACGGGAAGGAAGCTAACACCCGCGCCGTGCAGAGCAGTTCTCCGGCCTCATACCTGCCTCTTCCCCACAAGGCTGATCGTCCAGTCACCTGACCACGGGACGCCCCGGTAGTTCGGAGAATGCAACAGCCGAGCTTCTTGGAGAGGCAGAAGTAGAACCGACGCCCGCAGTCGCCACAGGTCTGGCGAGCTGCCATCGCCTTGTCCAGGGCCCACTCCTGAGCGAGCGTCGGCACCCGCTTGGGCACCGCCAGGTCGACGCGGAGCAGGAAGCCGCGGGTCGGGTGACGGCAGGACCACTGCGGGCGGGTCGCGCACAACCTGCACCGCAGGATCGCGACCGGGCCCTGATTGCTGCCGGGACTCAGCTGCATGTCCCGTAACGTCCGTCTGGTCACGAGCCCTTCGGGCACCGTGCCGCGGTCGAACTCCGGCAGCGTCGCGTCACTGCGCAGCACCCGGGTCACCTCGCGGCGGCGGCGCCGCGTTCGGCGGCGCGGCATCACCGGCGCCAGGTGTCGGGCAGCCGGTCGGGGCGGTACGGGTGGCGGGGTCCGGGCCGCTGCGGGCGGGGCC
>NZ_JARAYQ010000031.1:0-47977 GCF_033794505.1 Streptomyces sp. MB09-01
CCCGCGCCCCCCGCGCACTACCTCCAGAGTCATCCCCGCGGCCCCGGATCGGACCCCCGATCCGGGGCCGCCGGCGTTCCGGAGGGAACGGGCGGTGACCACGGGTGCGGGGGAGTCGTTGGGCGGGGCATGAATGCCATGAAGCGCACCCTCGCCGCCCTGGTCGTCTCCGGTGGCGCCGCCCTCGCACTCACCCCCGTCGCCGCGCACGCCGACGCGGCGCCCGCCCAGGCACCGCCGGTCGTCGGCCGCGTCGTCGACATCGTGGACCACCCGCACCGGACCGTCCAGGACGCGAAGACGGCGGTCGCGGTGACCACCTCCGCCGCCGGGACCGCCTCGGGGGCCGCGGACACCTCCCTCAAGGCACCCCTGGACAGCCTCCCCGAAACCCCGGCGGTCAAGTGACCCCGCCCCGGCCGGCCCTTGTGACCAGGACCAGCGGGACCTCCCGGGCCGTCGCCGCGCGGTAGGCGGCGTACGAGGGCATCGGGCCACCACCACCGGCCACAGCCGGTCCGCCTCGGCGGGCGTGGCGCGCCGGGCCGTCGCCGGGAAGGTCTCGGCGCCGACCTGGAGGGTGACGGCCGGGTCGGCGGCCAGGTTCAGGTACCACGCCGGGTGCCGGTCCGCGCCCGCGTCGGAGGCCGTCAGGACGTACGCCGCCCCGTCCGTCTCCCCGTCCCGGACGTAGGCGAGCGCCGTGCGGCGGTACAGCCCCGACTTCCGGCCCCGCGTGGTCAGCAGCAGGTCCGAGATCCCCGGCCGCGGCTGCCCCGCGGTCTCCTCGAAGCGGCGGATGTGCGCGGCGACCCACGGGTCCGGACTGTCGGTCACCGCCGTCATGCCGGGACCACCCCCGCGTGCGCGAGGTGCAGCGACGGCGCCCCGGCCTCGTCCACCACGGCCCGGGCGAAGTCCGCGCGGGTGATCCGGCCGGCGGCGTCCGCCGCTCCGAAGCCGTACCCGCCCGCCGCTGCGCCGCCGTCCTCGGCGAAGTCCCCGGCGGGGCTCAGCACCGCCCAGTCCAGCCCGGCCGGAGCGTGCGCCCGCAGCGCGTCGGTCCCGGCCGCGTGGCCGGCGTAGAACTCCCGCCATTCCTGCGGATAGCCGGGCGTGTCCATCAGCAACGCCCCCGACGCGGTGGGCAGTACGGACGCCAGCCCGACCACCACCAGCCGTCGCACCCCGGCCCGCGGGAGTCCCGCCGCCAGCGCGCGGCCGACGGCGGGGAAGAACACCCCGGGGGCCGCCTGCGCGTCGTACACCGCGACCACCGCCGCGTCGTGCCCGGCCGCCAGGCGTGCCACGTCCGCCGCGGAGGTCACCTCCCCGTCGGCCCGGCCCGCCTCCGTGACCTCGTACCCCCGGGCCCGGGCCTCGGCGGTGACGGCGCGGCCGACGCGTCCGCCGGCCCCGAACACGATGAGCCTCTTGGTGTTCTTGTCGTTCGTCATGGGGGGAGCGTAGGGAGGGGCCTGGTTTCCGACCGGATACCGGCCCTACCGTAGGGATCATGAGCCAACCCGCGCCGCTGGACCCGGAGATGTTCGACCCCGTCTGCCCGTCCCCGCTGGTCCCGTTCCGGATCGGCGACAAGTGGGCCACGCTCATCCTGCGCTGCCTGGAGGGCGGCCCCCGCCGCTTCTCGGAGCTCAAGGTCCCGCTGCGCGGCATCACCGCCAAATCCCTGACGCAGTCGCTGCGCGGCCTGGAACGCGACGGCTTCGTCACCCGCACCGAGTGCGACACCCCCGAGCGTCGCGTCGAGTACGCCCTCACCCCGCTCGGCCGCGGCCTCCTGGGCCCGCTCGACGCGGCGTGCGAGTGGACCCGGGAGCACTGGGACGAGCTCCTCGACGCCCAGGAGGCCGCGCAGGCCGCTCAGCCCCAGGTGCGGGAGCAGAGCACGAGCCGGTAGCCGTCGGGGTCCTCGATGGTGACCCCCCACTCCTCCCAGTAGGGGTTGTGGGCGGTCACGCGCGTCCCGCCGTGCTCGACGAGCCGCCGGACCAGGGCCTCGTCGGGCGTCTCGCCGAGGTAGACGACGAAGAGGTCGTCGACGGTCGGCGCGGGCAGGATCGGGTTCGAGGCGTCACGCGTCAGCTCGAAGTGCCACCCGCCCCCGGCCGGCCCGACCATCAGCAGGTCGTGCTCCCCGGGCGCACTGTCGCTGCTGCGCCACTGCACCTCCAGGCCGAGCCCGTCGACGTAGAAGCGTTCGGCGGCCTTCAGGTCGAGGGAGGGCCGGGCGACGCGGACGTGGGTACGTGAATTGATCATGACGGGCAGCGTACGAAACCGCCGGGGCGCGGGAACTCCGGTCACGGCGAAGCTTTGGCCAGTATTTGCCCTGCCTCCGCCCCGCCGAATTCCGCTTGCGCCCAAGGGGCCTGCTGCCGCTTGCGCGGCATGGGTCCGGCGAGGCTTCCCCTCGGTCCAGGTGGGGGGTGAATATCAGCCACATGGGGTCTGACCTGCGAAAATGATTTCTCCAGGCTGAATGTGGCTGTCTAAGATCAGCCCCCACTCACATGGGGGAGACATCGTCATGAACAAGAACCTTTTCCGCGCCTCCGCGGTCGCCGCTGCCGCGGTCGCCTTCTCGGGGATCATTTCCGTCTCGCAGTCCGCGAGCGCGGCGCAGACCTGCTCGACCGCCGGCACCAACGCCCGGATCGACGTGATGCCCGGCATCATTCCCGAAGCGCAGCTGAGCGCGCCGACCTGCGTCGAGTCGCTCCCGGACAACAAGGTCCGCGGGAAGGTGACCGTCAACTGGGGCTTCATCAACGACGGCCAGTCCGACATGACCAGCAAGCGCTACACCTCGTTCAAGGTGACGACGCGGCTGGAGAGCCGCGTGCCGGGCGGCACCGACGTCGTGGTCAACAGCAAGACCTGTGACCTCACGGCCAACGTCAACGCCACTCCCAACGGCGCCTTCGCCTGTCTGACCCCGGCGGCCACCCTGGACCCGAGCAAGCAGTGGTCCGGCGACGCGACGGTCGTCTACGACATCGAGGGCGACAACAAGGGCCCCCTCACCTGGCAGCTGGTCGGCTCGCCGCTGATGAGCTAGGCACGTCACGGGGCACGGGGGAGGGCGAACAAACCCTTCCCCTCTGCGGGCGCCCGCCGAAGTCCACTCGTGGCCCCGCCGGTTCACGGGGATGTCGTCGCAGTGGTGGCCCTGGTGGACGGGATTCCGGGGCTCCTGGAGGCCTGACCCCCCGCCCCGGTGGTCAGGGGCGCCAGCGCGGCGCCTCGTCGTCCGGGGTGTCCGGGCTGGCGAAGTGGAAGGGCACGCCGAGGTGGGCGGCCAGGTGGCCGCCCGCGCGGGCGGCGACGGCCGCCGAGGGGTGGAGCGGGCCCCCGTCGGCACCGTCCAGGGCGCGTACGGCCGTGCCCCGGTAGATCGTGGCCAGGCACGTCTCCCCGGCGGGGTCGTCCGTGACGGCCAGCAGATTCACGAACCAGTCGTGGACGGTGTCCCCGTCCCAGACGGCCTCGACGGCCACCACGCGGGCGCGGATGCCGCGGGCGAGGGCTGCGAGCGACTCCAGGTCGAGCGGCGAGTCGGGTGTGCGGGCGACCCGGTCGCCGAAGTGCTGGTAGCGCAAGTGGACGATCTTCTGCGCCTCGTACAGGCCCACGCCCCGGGCGCGGCCGGCCTCGTACACGAGCCGGATCGCCTGGAAGCTGCCGTCCTGCAGGACGTATCCGTCGACCTGGGTGCGGATACCGGCCGGGAGCCCCTCCCACTGGCTTTCGGTGTCCCGGTCCTTGGCCGTGTCCATGTCGCTCTCCTCCGGTCCCCTCGGGCAGTCCGGTCGAGCCTACGCAGCGGCCGGGCGGTCGCGCTCAGAGGTACTGGGCGAACTCGTCCAGGGTGCGCAGCACCTGCGGCTTCGGCTCCGAGGGGAGCTGGAGGACGACCTCCTCGATGCCCAGGTCGGCGTAGTGGCTCAGCTTGCCGGGGGTGGGCTGGACGGCGTACGGAACCACCCGGAGGGACTTGGGGTCGCGTCCGGCGGTCTCCCAGACCTCGCGCAGCACCGGGAGGGACTCGGTGAGTCCGCGGCCGCCGATCGGGAGCCAGCCGTCGGCGTGGTCGGCGATCGCGGCGAAGAGCTTCGGGCCGGCCGCGCCGCCGATCAGGGTGCGCGGGCCGTACAGGGGGGCGCCGGGGCCGAGTTCGCGCGGGGCCTGGACCGGCTTGGGGTGGGCGCTGCTGGCCTGGACGGAGCAGTACTGGCCGACGTACGCCGTGGGCTCCGGGGCCCACAGCGCGCGCATCAGCGCCATGCGGTCGCGGACCAGTTCGCGACGGGTGCGCCACTCCACGCCGTGGTCGGCGGCCTCCTCGACGTTCCAGCCGTAGCCGATGCCCAGGGTGAAACGGCCGCCGCAGAGGTGGTCCAGGGTGGCGACCTGCTTCGCGAGGCCGATCGGGTCGTGCTGGGCGACGAGGGTGATGCCGGTGCCGAGGTGCAGGCGCTCGGTCACGGCGGCGGCCTGGGCGAGGGCCACGAAGGGGTCGAGGGTGCGCCCGTACATCTCCGGGAGTTCGCCGCCCATGGGGGCGGAGGTGTCGCGGGCCACCGGGATGTGGGTGTGCTCCGGGAGGTAGAGCCCGGAGAAGCCGCGCTCTTCCAGGCTGCGGGCCAGGCGTACGGGGGAGATGGTGCGGTCGGTGAGGAAGATGGTCGTGGCGATCCGCATGGGTTCTGGCACCTCCGAGACGTGGGACCCGCAACGGTACGGGCTGGACCCGGGATTGTTGAGGGGGCGTCAGATCGCGGTGGCGTACTTCGGCCGTACGCCTGCCGTGCGTCAGCCTCGTGGGTAGCGGGCCAGCCAGCCGGGGGAGGCCTCCGCAGGGTTGTGGAGGGACGGGCCCTGGGTCATCTCCAGGGCGAAGTCGTCGGCGATCTCCAGCAGCGTGGCGCGGCCTTCCAGCTCGGCGAGCCAGGCGGCCGGGAGGGCCGTCTCGCCGTGCAGGGCGCCGAGCAGCGCCCCGCACAGGGCGCCGGCGGCGGTGGAGTCGCCGCCGTGGTTGACGGCGAGGCGCAGGCCCTGCGCGACGTCCTCGGCGACCAGGGCGCAGTAGACGGCGACGGCGAGGGCGTCCGCGGCGTCGGGGCCGTCGGCCGCCCGGCCCAGGGCTTCGACGGCCCCGGGGCCCGGCGCGCCCTGCGTGACGGCCGACAGGCCGCGCTGGAGGGCATCCGTGACGGGCTGGTGGCCGGGGCGGGCGCCCAGCAGGCCCAGGGCGCGCTGGACGGCCGAGTCGAGGGAGTCGCCGCGGGTCAGGCCGTGGACGATGACGGCGAGGGCGCCGGCCGAGAGGGAGGCGGTGGGGTGGCCGTGGCTCTGCGCGGCGCACTCGACGGCGAGCTGGAGGACGAGCGCCGGCTCCCAGCCGACCAGCAGCCCGAAGGGGGCCGAGCGGGAGGCGGCGGCCGCGTCGCGGGCGGCGGGGTTCTTCGGCTGGTCGAGGGTGCCGAGGAGCTCGTCGGCGAAGCCGGTCAGGCAGGCGCGGTCCGGGCCGCGGCGGGCGTAGAGCCACTCCTCCTGCGCGAGCCAGCCGTTGTCCTTGCGGCGCTCGTCGGGGCCCCACTCGTTCTGGGTGGCGGCCCAGCGCAGGTACGCGCGGTGGATGTCGGTGGGCGGGTGCCAGGCGCCGGTGTCCCGGCGTACGTGGGCCCGTATCAGCCCGTCCACGGTGAAGAGGGTGAGCTGGGTGGCGGCGGTCACCCGGCCGCGGCGGCCGTCGGCGGGCGCGGGCCCGGTCAGACCGTCCGGGCCGTGGGCCTCGCGGATGCCGTCGAGGGTGAGGCCGGCGAGGGGAGCGCCGAGGGCGTCCCCGAGCGCGGAGCCGAGGAGCGTGCCGCGGACGCGGCCGCGGAAGTCCTGCTGCTCGATGCGGCCCCAGAGCCCGGTGACGACGGCCCGCCCGAGCGTCCGCCCCTCGCCTGCGGCGGGCTCGGCCCCTTGCCCTGCGGGCCCGTGTCCGAGGGGGCCGTCGCCGTCGCCGGCCCCGTGCCCGGCTGCGGGTGCGGGCGTGTGTCCGGGTCCGCCGGTGGGGGCGGGTACGTGCCCGGCCGGTTCCTCGCCGGCCCCGGCCCCGTGCCCGGTTCCTGCCACGGGGCCCAGCCCGGCTCCGGCGCCGTGCCCGGTTCCCGCCACGGGACCCACCTCCGCCCCGGCGCCGGCCGCGGGCCCGGCGGCGAACCGGGGCCCGTGCCCGGCGGATCCGGCTACGCCGGCGGTCCCGGCCGCGGGGCCGGCCATCGGCGCGGAGGCTACGCCCGCGGGTCCGGCCACGGGGCTCGCCCCCTGTCCGACGGGACCGGCTGCGGCGGGCGCGGGCACGTGTCCGTGTCCGACCGGTGCGGCCCCGGCACCGGCCCCTTGTCCGGGGCCGAGCGTCGGTGCGGTGGGTACGCCCGCGTATCCCGGTCCGGCCGCAGGCGCGGCTCCGGCTCCCGGCCCGGCGGCGAACCCGGCCCCGTGTCCGTGTCCGACGGATGCGACCCCGGCCGCAGGCGTGACTCCCGCGCAGGGCCCGGCTGCGGGGTGAGCCGCGGGCTCGGCGGCAGCTGCGGGGAAGGGCGGGAGTCCGGCCGGGACCCCGGCCAGGGGTCCGGTCGCGTGTCCGGGGCCGGCCATCGGCGCGGCGGGTACGCCCGCGGGTCCGGCTACGGCTCCGGCTGCGGGGCTCGCCCCCTGCCCTGCGGTTCCGGCTGCGGCCGTGGGTGCGGGCAGGTATCCGAAGGGCGCGGTTTCCACGCCGGGCCCGGCGGAGAACCCGGCTGCGGGGTGAGCCGGGGGCTCGGCGGCAGGCGGGGCGAGGGGCGGGGGTCCGGCCGGGAATCGGGCCAGGGGTCCGGTCGCGCGTCCGGGGCCGGCCATCGGCGCGGCCGGATGACCGGGCAGTGCGGGTCCGGCTGCGGGGCCCGGCGCCGGCCCGGTGGCAGATGCGGGCCCGGCCGCTGCTGGGCCCACCGCATGTGCATGCGCCCCGCCGTTCGTACCGATCACTTCGTCCACCCCCGGCACCGCGCCCCCCGCTGACCACTTCACCCGATGCCCGGCACCCGGCACTGCACTCGTACCCGCCGCGCATGCGAAACCCGCACTGTAGTGGACAGCTTCGATCGAATCCGGAAGTGGTTCGCCAAGAGGCCCGTAAGTGATCAAAGAACGGCCAGATTGCGAATAGTTCCAGCCGTCAGTCTGGCTCATGGCGCGTTTTGCCACTTACCTCCCTTCGCCGAGGCCACCGTCACCGCCGGCGCCGACGGCTCCTTCACCCTGCGGTGGAAGGCCCGGGGCGCCGGGCGGGTCGAGATCAAGGCGAACGGGGTCGTCGCCGAGGGCGGCGCAGAGGGGCGGGCCGTGGTCACGGGGCTGCCCGCCGCCGACCGCCAGTGGTTCGACTTCGAGCCGGAGCGCGGCGGGAGCCTGCGCCTCGCCGACCGCCTGATCAAGCTGGACGGCGCGGTCAACTTCCGCGACGCCGGCGGCTACCGCACCACCACCGGCCAGTGGGTCAAGATGGGCGAGGTCTACCGCTCCGACGCCCTCGACAAGCTGACCGCGAACGACCTGGCCGTGCGCCCCGAGTACCTCAACTCCGGCTACGCCGAGGTCAAGGCCACGTACGGCTCCTTCGACCGGTACGTGAAGGACGGCCTCGGCATCGACTCCCGCGAGCTGCGCCGGCTCAAGAAGGACCTCCTCGTCGGCTGACCGCCACCAGGAGCGCGCGCGGGCCCGGCCGGACGCCACGCCGGCCGGGCCCGCGCGGCACCGTCAGTCCAGTACGGGCAGCAGCTCCGGCAGGTGCCCGTCCGAGGCGCGGGCCGCGTCCTGCCGCTCCCGCGGCACCTCTCCGTACAGCGTCGTACGGGCCTTCGCGGGCCGCCCGGCCGCCTCGGCGACGGCGATCAGGTCCTGCACCGACTTGTACGAGCCGTAACTCGACCCCGCCATCCGGGAGATGGTCTCCTCCATCAGGGTCCCGCCCAGGTCGTTGGCCCCGGAGCGGAGCATCTCGGCCGCGCCCTCCGTGCCCAGCTTCACCCAGCTCGTCTGGATGTTCGTGATGTGCGGGTGGAGCAGGAGCCGGGCCATCGCCGTCACCGCGCGGTTGTCGCGGACCGTCGGGCCGGGCCGCGCGATGCCCGCCAGGTACACGGGCGCGTTGGTGTGGATGAAGGGCAGCGTGACGAACTCAGTGAAGCCGCCCACGCCCTTGGACCGTGCGGCCTGCTGGATCCGGGCCAGCGTGCGGAAGTGGCCGAGCCAGTGCCGCGGCTGGTCCACGTGCCCGTACATCATGGTCGAAGAGGACCGGATGCCGAGCTCGTGCGCCGTCGTGATGACGTCGATCCAGTCCGCCGTCGGCAGCTTCCCCTTCGTGAGCACCCAGCGGACCTCGTCGTCGAGGATCTCCGCCGCCGTGCCCGGGATGGAATCCAGCCCGGCCTCCTTGGCCGCCGTCAGCCAGTCCCGTACGGACATCCCCGTCCGCGTGGCCCCGTTGACGACCTCCATCGGGGAGAAGGCGTGCACGTGCATGCCCGGGACCCGCTCCTTCACCGCGCGCGCGATGTCGAAGTACGCCGTCCCGGGCAGGTCCGGGTGGATGCCGCCCTGCATACACACCTCGACCGCGCCGACGTCCCAGGCCTGGGCGGCCCGGTCCGCGACCTGGTCCAGCGACAGCGTGTACGCGTCGGCGTCCGTGCGGCGCTGCGCGAACGCGCAGAAACGGCAGCCGGTGTAGCAGACGTTGGTGAAGTTGATGTTCCGCGTGACGATGTAGGTGACCTCGTCGCCCACCACCGACTTGCGCAGGTCGTCGGCGATCCGGCACAGCGCGTCGAGGGCCCGTCCGTCCGCGTGCAGCAGCGCGAGCGCCTGCGCGTCGGTCAGCTTCGTCGGATCGTCGGCGGCTTGTGCGAGGGCGGCCCGCACGTCGGTGTCGATGCGCTCGGCCACCATCCCGGGAGCCGCCGCCTCGCGGAGCGCCTCCCAGTCGCCGTAGACGTGGTCGAAATCGTCGCGGCGGTCGCCGGTGCGGCCCTCGGTGTCGATGGTGGCGTGCAGATCGGTGCGCCCGTAGGCGACGAACCCCTCGTCGGGCTCCTGCCAGGGCCGTCCCTCGACGGCGGCCGTCTCGTCGGCCAGGCCGGTCTCCGGGTCGGCCAGCGCCCGTACGTGCGGGAGCAGGCGGGGGTCCAGCCAGGGCTCGCCGCGCTGCAGGAACTCCGGATAGATGGTGAGGCGTTCGCGCAGTTCGAAGCCGGCGGCCCGGGTGCGCTCGGCCAGCTCCTCGATGTGCGGCCAGGGACGCTCGGGATTCACGTGGTCGGGGGTCAGCGGGGACACCCCGCCCCAGTCGTCGATGCCCGCGCCGATGAGCAGGGCGTACTCGGCGTCCACCAGGTTCGGCGGCGCCTGGATCCGGGCGCTCGGGCCCAGGATGTGCCGGGCGACGGCGATGGCGGCGGCCAGCTCCTCCAGCTCCGCGTCCGGCATGCCGCGCATGGCGGTGTCCGGCTTGGCGCGGAAGTTCTGGACGATGACCTCCTGGATGCCGTGGTAGCTGCGCTGGATCCGGCGGAGCTCGAAGAAGGCCTCGGCCCTCTCTTCGTACGACTCGCCGATCCCGATCAGCACCCCGGTGGTGAAGGGGACGTTCGAACGCCCCGCGTCCTCCAGCACCCGCAGCCGTACGGCCGGTTCCTTGTCGGGGGAGCCGTGGTGCGGGCCGCCGGGCTCGGACCACAGGCGGGTGGCGGTGGTCTCCAGCATCATGCCCATGCTCGGCGCGACCGGCTTCAGCCGCTGGAGGTCGGACCACGACATGACACCTGGGTTCAGGTGCGGGAGCAGGCCCGTCTCCTCCAGGACGCGGATCGCCATGGCGCGAACGTAGGCGAGGGTGTCGTCGTAGCCGTGCGCGTCGAGCCACTCGCGGGCCTCGGGCCAGCGGTCCTCGGGACGGTCGCCGAGGGTGAAGAGCGCTTCCTTGCAGCCCATCGCCGCGCCCTGGCGGGCGATGTCGAGGACCTCGTCGGGGGAGAGGTACATGCCGTGGCCGGCCTTGCGGAGCTTGCCGGGCACGGTCACGAAGGTGCAGTAGTGGCACCTGTCGCGGCACAGGCGGGTGAGGGGAATGAAGACCTTGCGCGAGTACGTGATGACACCAGGCCGCCCGGTGGCGGCGAGCCCGGAGTCCCTTACGCGTGCGGCGGACGCGGCGAGGTCCCGCAGGGCCTCGCCGCGCGCCTGAAGGAGCACGGCCGCCTCGGTCGCGTCGAGGGCGACGCCGTCTCGCGCCCGCCGGAGCGCGCGGCGCATCGCGTTGTCGGTCGGAGCGTCACTCGGAGTGGTCATGGGCCGAGCATACGATCCGACGTTCCGGCGGTGGGGCGGCCGTGGAGTGGCTCATCTCATCAGCTCCCCGGCGTTGACCAGCAGGGACTGGCCGGTTATCGCCCGCGCCCGGTCGGAGGCGAAGAAGACGGCGGCGTCGGCGACGTCCCCGTCGGTGGTGAGGTCGGGCAGCGCCATGCGCTGGGTCAGCCGAGCGTGCACCTCGGCCTCCGGCACGCCCTCCGTGTGGGCGGTGAAGGTGACGAACGCCTGCACCGGCGGCCCCCACATCCAGCCGGGGAGCACGGCGTTGACGCGGATCCGGTGGGGGCCGAGCTCGCGGGCCATGGAGTACATGGCGGAGGTCAGGGCCCCCTTGGAGGCGGCGTAGGCGGCCTGCTGCACCTCGTTGGGCGCGGCGACGGCGGACTGCGTCCCGATGATCACCACGGATCCCCCTTGCTCCTTGAGCGCGGGCAGGCAGGCCCGGGTCATCCTCAGGGTCCCCAGCAGGTTGACGTCGAGGATCTGCTGCCAGGTCCCGAAGTCGGCGTCCTCCAGCCCCCCGAAGTACGAGTCCCAGGCGGCCACGTGCACGACGGCGTTCACGCCCCCGAACCGCGCCCGGGCCAATTCGGCCAGGGCCTCGCACTGCCGCTCGTCGCCGATGTCGGTCGCCAGGTACGCGGTGTGCGCGCCCTCGGGGTCGATCTCGGCGGCGGACTTGGCGAGATTCGCCTCGGTGCGCGCCCCGAGCACGGCGTTCCCCCCGTCCCGCACCACGGCGGCGGCCACCTGGTGCCCGAGCCCGGCCCCGACGCCGGAGACGATGACGGTCTTCCCTCGCAACAGCATGACGGACCTCCGGGCGGCACGGCGTATCTGACGGTGCGTCAGGTTACGGCGCGGGCGCGGCGGTGTGAAGGGGGTGTGCCCCATCGCCAGCTCCCGGTCCCATCGATCTGCTCGAGCGCCTGGTTCACGATGTCGAGGAGTTCTGCGTCCGTGGTGTCTCCGGTCTCCCGAAGGTCCGGATCGATCGGGTATGCATCCAAGGCGTAGAAGACCTCGTTGAGCGCTCGGCAGAGACGGTCTCCGATGCGCTCGCCTCCGTCCAAGGCATCCCTCCGGGCGTCCAGCCACTGCTCGGCGAACCTCTCCGGCCGGATTTCGGCGCGGGACAACCTCCTCATGAGGTCCAACCGCCGCCCGGTCCCCGAACCTTCGGGGACCTCCCGGGCGGTCCTCCACTGCCTCCGGCGTGCGGTCGGCCCGACGCCGGGCAGATCGGCTCGGCCCTCAGGGCTGCTTGCGGTCCCGTCCTTCATGGCGCTGCGTCCTCGATGGCCTGGAGGATCAGATCCATGTCCTGCGCGGCGAGGATGCAGAGGTCCTGATCCTTGGTGACCGTGACCTCCGCTTCGCTGAAGTCGTCGCCATTCCGCGCCGACTCCTCGGTGAGGCGTACGGGCAGGATCAGCCAGTTCTTCGCGGCCTTGAACCGCCACTTGACGTGGCGCGGGGCGTCGCGTGCCACGGTCTCGGAGACAGGCTTGAACCCGTCGTGCGGTTCGGCGAAACGCCAGCCGAGGTGCGCGATCTGCACGTGCCCGAGGCGGGGGTGACGCTCGACGGGCGACCGGAACCAGAAGAGCGGAGCAAAGCTGGTGAGAGCGGCATGGGCCCTCGAACCACCTGCCATCGTCGTTCCCTTCCCGCGGCGTGGTCTCAAACCCTCCACGGGGGCTCGCCCGCGCGCCGGAGCTTGAGAATGGACACGGTTTCGAACGCGTCCAGGTCGGCCGCATAGGGGCGAACGCCCGGGTGGTCACCGCAGAAGGTGACGTTCGCCGTGAGGTGGTCGTCCGCGAGGCCGCCGTAGGACATGGAGATGTACGCGGAGACCTCCACGGTGGAGCGGAGTTCGTCCCCACGCAGGAGACAGCTGCTCGCGAAAGCCACGCAACGCCGCAACAGCCTCGACTCCCTGTCCTTCCCAGAGGCTGGAAGGTCGTAGTCCGTCATTCCGCGGCCGTTGACGGTGTACTCCTCGTGCACCACGTCCGAGAACGGTCCCGACGGAGCGGACTTCAGCGCCGACAAGACGTGCGCGCCGCTCGGGGCGACCTCCCAGCCGCCCTCCGCGATCCGAAGGAACCCGGGAGGAACTTCGTCCGGGGTGATGCCCTCCGTGTCGACCCGGCCCAGCAGGCGCGCCATCGAGCGGTTCATTTCCATACGCCATCCTCCTCCTGGGCAGCGGAGCCGGTTCCCTCTGGGGGCCTTGACGATCAGCCGCGCTCGGCGAGCAGTGCCCGTACGTGAGCGTTGCCGCTGAGGTACAGATGGTCGGCCAGTACCTGCCCGGCCGGCCCTTTGGCCCGGTGTACCGCCGCGACTGCATGGGCCATGGTGCGACCTGCCGGGGCGGCCCGCAGGATCTGCAGGACGAGCTCCACGGCCGATTCCTCGTCGACGACGACAATCGAGTTGGCGAGATCGACGAGCTGGGTCGCGATGTCGAACCGGAACGGAACCCCCGCCGCGATGGACCCGAGGCCTCGGCTGATGACGGTGTGGATGTCGGGAAGACAGGCCCGCGCCACGGCTTCGTCCAGGTAGTCCCCGAGCTTTTCCTCGAAGTACTCACGGTCCGCAATGCGAATGAGCGACCGGAAGGTCTCCAGCCGGAGTTCCGAAGACCCCTTCTCCTCGGAGAGTTCCCGACTGTCCGTCGCAGCTGCGGAGAACTGCCCGTAGCTGCTGTCCACGGAGAACTTGCGGTCCACCACGAGGTCGTACCAGGGAGTGTCACGGGGGTTCAGGGTTGCTTCCCGAACCGCTTGGTAGCCCGCAGGCTCACCCCAGGCCACAAGCGTCAAGCAAGCGAGATACCTGTCGTGGTCCGTGGCCGAGGTATCAGTGAGCAGGTCGGTGAGGCCGGGAACGCGATCGCGATGCTCGGGATAGTCGTAGCCCCCATAGATCACGTCGTCCACATCATCGGTCCGATTCCCTTCGAAGTCGTTCTCGAGGAGATCCTCAAATTTTGTCAAACTCATGCTCGTATCAGCTGTTGCCGTCAGAGATTTCCTGTTCGGGCGAATCCAGCGCCGCACTATTCGCGTTCGCGCAGCATGCGTGCGATGTCGATGTCCTTCTGGAGTGCGCTTAGCCGGGGAGGGGTGCGGGAGTCGTCCAGGACTACGGCGTGCAAGTGGTCGCCGATCTGTGGGAGGGGTGCGTCTGGTGACCACCAGGACGGATGCTTGACCTGGTCGATGAAGCCGGTGATGCCAGCGGCGTCGACCTGTGACCCAACGGGGGCGACGGCCGTGACGGTGACATCGATCTCCTGGTGATTGACCAGTTTCATTAGGGATCTCCAAAAATTTTGACCCACGATTTATTCAGGGTTAGTTCGTTAAATCTGTCCAGTTTGTCTGAAGGGATGACGAACTCGACCCTGACTGCCCCTTTGGGGCCGTTCCTGTCATGGACTTTTGCATACTCGAAAAATTCATCGAGAAACGACGGGTGCATGTCGTATTGAACCATCCCCTTCGCGAAGTTGAGTCCGTTGGGCCCCGCGTACTCGGCGGCTACTCCATGTTCACCAAAATAGATCTTTCCGTCCGATATGACTCCGCCGCCGATGTCAACCCCTGGGCGATGGTTCTCTGGATTCGGCCCGTGCTCGAGTTCATACCGGGCGTCCGCTGCCTTCGGAGTCCGATAAATGGGGAATGGTTCTTCTTCGCAGGGATTTAGACCCAGGGAGTCGGACCAGGTATGGGGGTTGTGGACGTACGTCGCCGGGTTCGGGGCCGGGGCCAGGCCCAGGGGGTCCGGGGTGAGGTAGCGGGCTGTTTCGGGGTCGTACGTGCGGAAGTAGTTGTGGTGGAGGCCCGACTCGGGGTCGAAGTACTGGCCCGGGAAGCGGAGTGGCGTGTAGGCCACGGCGTCGCGGGTCCACGTGGTGGAGCCCCAGAGGGTGGAGCGGGCGCGCCAGGCGATCTCGCCCGCCTCGTCGACCAGTTCGCGCGGGGTGCCGATGAGGTCCGTGACGATGGCGAAGAAGCGGTCGTCCGTGGTGCCGAGGACGCGCTCCGCCTGGGTGAGCGGGTGCAGGCCGTCGTGGGTCCAGGTGAGGGTGACCGGGCCTTCCGTCTGCTCGCAGAGCGTGGTGCCGTCCCACGTGAAGAGGACCTCCTCCACCACCTCGCCGCTGGGCGCGAGGCGCTGCTTGGCCGCGCGGCGGGAGAGGGCGTCGTAGCGGTAGCGCCAGCGCGTGCCGTCCGGGGTGGTGACCGCGCTCAGACGGTCCTGCGCGTCCCATTCGTAGTGCCAGGTGTCCGGCTTGCGCGAGAGGCGGGTCTTCTGGCGGAGGGTGACCCGGCCGAGGGCGTCGTGTTCGTAGCGGATCGAGCCGGCGCGGGTGATGCGGGTGCCGGTGTACGCGCGGTCGCCCCGGGCCTCCGCGCCCGGGTGACGGGACGGCCAGGAGGCGCTGGTCTGGTTGCCGGCGCCGTCGTAGGCGTAGCGCTCGGACCAGTTGGAGGCGTCGACCGCCGTGACCCGGGCTGCCGGGTCCAGGGTGAAGGTGCGGGGACCGGCGAGCGCGTCGTCGATCGCCGTGAGGGCGCCGTCCGCGCGGTAGCTGTAGCCGCGGCGCTGGAGGGTGCGGCCGTCCTGGCCGACGAGGTGCTGGTCGGTGAGACGTCCGACCGGGTCGTAGACGTGGGCCAGGGTCAGGTCCGGGCCGATGGCGCGGGTCAGCTCCCGGCCCGCGGCGTCCCGCTCGAAGGTCAGGGTGCGGCCCGAGGCGCTGAGGGCGCTGCGGCGGCCGGCCGCGTCGTACGTCCACTCGGAGAAGGCCCCGGCCGGTGTGGTGCGGCCGGCCCGGCGGCCCGCGACGTCGTAGGCGTGGGTGAGGGTGCGTCCGTCGACCGTCTCCGAGACGACGCGGCCGTACTGGTCCCGGTGCAGGGTCAGCGTGGTGCCGTCCGGTGAGACGGCGCGGGCCAGCTCGTCGAAGGCGTCGTACTCGTAGGACGTGATGCCGTCCGCCGTCTCCTTGCGCAGGAGGAGGGAGAGGGCGTCGTGCGCGTACGTGGTCGTGGCGCCGAGTGGGTTCGTACGGGAGACCAGGCGGCCCGCGGCGTCGTACCCGTAGGTCAGGGTGCGGCCGTCGAAGTCCGTCTCGGAAGCGAGACGGCCGACCGAGTCGTAGGTGTAGGTCCAGGTCAGGCCCTGGGGGTTGGTGACCGAGGTCAGGCGCAGCTCGGTGTCGTGGGTGAAGGTGTAGCGGACGCCGTCCGGGCCCGTGCGGGCCGTGAGGAGGTCGAAGTCCCCGTACTCGGAGCGCGTCACCCCGCCCATCGGGTCGGTGTGCGTGGTGCAGTTGCCCTCGCCGTCGTACGTCCAGGACTCCGTGCTGCCGTCGGCGGTCTCCCGGTGGAGCAGGCGGCCCTCCACGCTCCACGTGAGGCGGGTGGTGTGCCCGAGGGGGTCGGTGACGGCGGCCGGGCGGCCGAAGGCGTCGCGCGCGTATGTGGTCGTCGCGCCCAGCGGGTCGGTGATCTCGACGGGCAGGCCGACCGGGTCGCAGCGGACCGTGGTGACCGCACCCAGGGGGTCCGTCACCGAGGCGAGGTGGCCGCGGGTGTCGTAGGTGAAGCGGTTCGTCGCCCCGTGCGGGGCGGTGGCGGAGGTGCGGTTGCCGCGGGCGTCGTACGTCGCGCGGGTCACCCGGCCGTCCGGCCGGATCACCGTGACCGGCAGGCCCAGGGGGTCGTACTCGGCCCGTACCTCGCGGCCGTCGGGGCGGACCACCGTGGTGAGCCGGCCCTGCTCGTCGTAGACGTAGCGGGTCGTGTGGCCGAGCGGGTCGGTGCGGGTCAGCAGGCGGTCGTACGCGTCGTGGGTGAACCGGGTCGTCGCGCCCGTCGGGTCGATCTCGGCCGTGATCCGGGCGCGGTCGTCGACCAGGTACCGGGTGGCGTGGCCGTGGGAGTCGGTGTAGGTGGTGAAGCCGTCCCCGTAGGTGAAGCGGACGTCGAGGTGGCCGTTGGTGCCGGACTGGGCGGTGCAGCGGTGCTGTTCGTCGTAGACGTAGTCGAAGTGGCGGTCGTTGGTGTCGGTCCAGGAGGTGATCCGGCCGAGTTCGTCGTAGCCGAACCGGAGGGGGCGGCCAGAGGAGTTGGTGACGTGGGTGAGGTGGCCGTCCGTGTACGCGTAGCGGAGCACTTCGGTGCCGTCGGCGAGGGCGAAGCCGGTTATTCGGCCTTCCGACGAGCTGAGGCGCAGCTCGTAGCCGCCGCTGTGGGACAGGGCGGTCGGCGCGCCCGTCTCGTCGTACGCGAAGGCGATCCAGGCGCCGCCCCGGTCGTCGAGCTGGCTGAGGAGTCCCTCGTCCGTGAAGTGGCGGACGTGTCCGGACTCGGGGTCGGTGACCGTGTATCCGCCGTCCGCGTCGAGGACGAGCGGCCAGCGCTGACCGTGGTCGGGGAGTACGGGACTTCCGGGCGCCGGGTGCGGGTAGGCGAGCAGGCTGCCGTCCTCGCGTACGAGGATCACGCCTTCCTCGTCGATCTCGAGTCGCTGGTCGACCGTCGACGCCCACGACGGGCCGAACCAGCGGCCCGCGCGGTACGAGGACTCGAAGGTGCGGGTGAACACGAGCGGAAGCGAGCCCGGGAGGACGAGGTCCGTCTGCGGCAGGACCATCCGGCCCGTCGCGACGTCGACAGGGTCGCCGTTGCACTTCAGGCCCGCCTTGCGGCGGGCCGCGGCCTCGGCTTCGGCTTTCGCGGCCGCCCGCGCGGCGCTCCTACTCGCCGCCTCCTCGGCGAACCGGACCCCGGCTCGGAGGGTGGGCAGGCCCTTCGAGCCGATGAGGTCGGGAAGGAGACGGCCCTTGAACTCGCTGGGGTCCGCCATGTAGCTGTCGATCATCGGGCCGGGGATGCGTTCGGGGTGGGACGCGGTGGAGACGAGGCCGGCCAGCGTCATGGTGAAGTTCTGCTGGAAATCGGCCGGGTGCGTCAGGTTGTACGGGTCGAACGGGTTCAGGCCGCGGGCGAAGTTCAGCGTTCCCGCCGCGCCCTTGGCCACGCCGCCCGCGAGGTGGGTGAACTCGACCGCCTCCGAGCCCGCGTAGTCGACCAGCCCGGCCAGCAGCCGGTCCTTCGCCGGGGGTTCGGCCGGGGCGTGCTCCATGGCGGCCTGCAGGGCGCGCTCGGCCGTCGCGGCGGCCTCGTTGCGCTGTCTGCGGGCCTCGTCGAGGATCTCCTTGGCCCGCTTGCGCGTGGCCTCACCCGGGTCGGCGCCCTCCACCGGCACCGGGCCCGGATCGCGGCCGGCCTTCGACGCCGCCTTGAAGGCGTCCTCCTTGGCGACATGTGCGTCGTGGGCGTCCTTCGTCGCCTTCACCGCCGCCTTGTGGAGCGCGATCGCCTCGCCCGCCTGCTTCTGCGCCCACTCCACCGTCTCCGCGTACCGGGTGAGCGCGCCGCTCGCCGACTCGCACGCGTCGGAGGCGCGCAGCCAGTCGGTGGGGTGCATCGCGAACTTCTCGCGGAACGCGTCGGCGGCCTGCCCCTTCCACCGGTCCGAGTCGAGGGCCTTCATGCCCTGGCCGACCCGCTCGAAGGCCGCCTGGAAGTCGGTGAAGTGCTTGGCGGACGCCCGGATCGCCGACGACTTGCCGTGGACCAGCTCGTTCGCCTGCTCGCTCTGACCGAGCTCCTGCTCCCGTACCGAGGCCCCGAGGCTGGAGGCGACGCCGTCGCCGAAGTCCTCGACCTTGTCGGCCCAGTCGTGCGCGCCGACCCGGTCGAGTGCGCCACCGACCTCGTCGGTGGCCCGGTCCACCCCGTGACCGATGACCTTCTTCGCCGAGTCGACACCCTCCCCGATCTTGTCGAGTCCCTTGTCGACCAGGCCGCCCCAGTCCGTCATCAGCCCTCCCCACCCGGCTGCGGCTCGGGTGCGGGGCCGACCAGGCCGTCCACCACGCCGTCCATGTCGTCGCGCAGGCCGACGGCGTCGAGGAGCTGGTTGGACAGGAGGATGTCCGAGCTGTTGACGTCCCGGACGGCCGTCTTCCAGGCCTCGTTGCCGTTCTTCGTGGCCTCGTCGAAGGACTCGGGGCTGTAGTCCGCGTCCCGTATCTGGGTGATCGGGTTGTCGGAGAGGACCTCGCCCCAGTCCTTGTCGATGATTTCCTTCTCGGAGGCGTACGGATTGCCGAGCGCCGCGTTCGTCACGACCTTGAAGCTCCCCTGGATGTACTGCTCCTGTTCGTGCACCAGGCCCGCCGACAGCCCCACGTTCTTGGCGAACGCGTTCCCCTGCTGCACCAGCGAGCGGACGCCCCAGCCCCAGCGCTCGCAGAACGTGCCCAGCGTGGACGTCAGGCCCGCGTGCCCGGTCTCCAGCCCGCTGAGCCCCAGTTCGGCGAAGCCGCCGCCCATGCTCGCCGTGCCCACCGACCCGAGTTCCTTCAACTCGGCCAGGCTGTCCGTGATCCCCTTGGCGATCTGACCCAACGCCTGCTTCGAGACGTCGAGGTCCGCTCCGTCCCCGCTCACGCGGCCGCCTCCCCGTCGAGGGCCGCCGTGTCCGGGACGATCCCCCGCACCGGCGGGAGCAGCATGCCGTCCGGCCCCGCCGCGTTCCACGCGACCCCGCACGGGAAGTCCAGCGCCGGCACGATCCCGTCGAGGAGCCGCGCGCCGAACACGCGCCGGTACGTCCACTCGCGGTTGCCCTGGCCCCTGGCCTCGGCGAACCGGCCCAACGCCTCCTCGTCGGAGAAGACGCAGATCCAGTCCAGCCCGCCGAACTCGGCCGTCCACAGGCCGCCCCGCGCGTCCAACGGCACGAGGAGCACCCGGCTGCGGAAGTCCGCCAGCCGCTCCAGCACCGCCTCCCGGGCTTCCGCCACCGGATCGGCCTCCACCGACCCGACGGCGGACTCGGCCGACGGCTTCGCCGCCGCGCGCCGCTCCACGGCATCGGCCCGCAGCCGACCCCACTCCTCGTCGAACCCCACCCGGACCCCCACCCCATTCGCCCCGATCGAACGCACCTTCGCATGGTGCGGTGGGGTGGTCCAAATTTACTGTTCAGCAGCGCACATATCGAGACAGGTGTGCGGAGTCCACGACGGCTGACGGTGTGGCACATTTATGCTCAGGTCAGCACGTTGAACGGCAGGTAGCCTCCGTCACCTGCCGGGAGTGTCCATTGCAAAAGCAACAGGCTCCCGCCGGCCGGGCGACGGGCTGGGGCTCACCGGCCGCCGTACTCCGTCAGCGCGTGACCCAGGCGGGCCACGCCCTCCGTGATCTCCGCTGGCGTGTGGGTCGTGAAGGAGAGGCGGAGGGTGCGGGGGTCCGGGGCGGTTGCGTGGAAGGGGGCTCCCGGGACGAAGGCGACGCCGTGCGTGACGGCCGTCTTGAGCAGGTCGGCCGCGTCGTGGTCCTCGGACAGGCGGGCCCAGACGAACATGCCGCCCTCGGGGAGGTTCCACTCGCAGTCCGCCGGGAGGGTCCGGCTCAGGGCGCCTTGCAGGGCGTCGCGCCGTTCGCGGTACGCCGCGCGGACCGTGGCGATGTGGGCGTCCAGGTCCACCGCCGCCAGGTAGTGCGCCGCGGCCAGCTGGTCCACCGTGGAGGTGTGGAGGTCCGCCGCCTGCTTCGCGACCACCGCGGCCCGGCGCAGCGACGCCGGGGCACGGAGCCAGCCCAGCCGCAGCCCCGGCGCCATGACCTTCGAGAAGCTGCCGAGCAGGGCCGTACGGTCCTCCGCTCCCGGATGTGCCGCCAGCCACGGGACGTCCGCGCCCTCGTAGCGCAGCTCGCCGTACGGGTCGTCCTCCACCAGCCACAGCCCGAGGCGCTCCGCGATCCGGGCCACCGCCGCCCGCCGGGCGGCCGGCAGGGTGCGTCCCGTCGGGTTCTGGAAGGTGGGGACGGTGTAGAGCAGCTTCGGGCGTGCCTGTGCGACGAGCTCCGCGAGGGCCTCGGGGAGGATGCCCTCCCTGTCGCAGGGGACGGCCACCACCCGCGCCCCCGCCAGCCTGAAGCACTGGAGCGCCGCCAGATAGATGGGGTTCTCGACCAGCACCACGTCACCGGGTTCGACCAGGGCGGTGGTGATGAGGGTGAGGGCCTGCTGGGAGCCCGAGGTGATGACGAGGTCGTCCGCGTCGGTCGGCAGGCCGCGCGCCGCGGCGCGGGCGGCCACGGCCGCGCGGAGTTCCGGCGCGCCCTCGGTGGTCGAGTACTGGAGCGCGCGCCGCGCCGACACCGCGAAGGCGGCGTCGTACGCGGCCCGCAGGCCCTCGGTGTCGAAGAGCTCGGGTGCGGGGAGGCCGCCGGCGAAGGAGACGATCCCGGGGCGTTCGGTGAGCGCGAGGATCTCGCGTACGGGGGAACCCTCGACCGAGGCGGCGCGGGCGGCGAACGCGGGCGGCGGCGATGCGGGCCCGACGGCAACGGCGGGCACGGCCGCGGTGGCAGGGTCAACGGCGTTGGCGGGCACGGCGGTAGCAGACATGAGCGCTCCTCCGGAGACGGGTGCGCGCATCGTAGCCAGAGAAAGTTGCAGACGGCATGCATATATCAGGTGGCGGACGGACCTCTCCCCATCTGACGCTGCATCAGCTAGACCGTTCCCATGACGACAGGAGAGCAGGAACCGCAGCAGGAGACCCGCGCCGACGACTACGCCGCCCTCGCGTCCGTCGGCCCCTACGGCGTCCGCCCCGGCCACGCGCTGATCACCATGGTGGAACCGCACCCGGGCCACGAGTTCGCGTACAACCGCTGGTACGAGGACGACCACTACTACGCCGGCGCCATGGCCATGCCCTGGATGTACGCGGGCCGCCGCTGGGTCGCCACCCGCGAGCTCCAGGAGCTGCGCTACCCCGAGAAGTCGGCCGTCGCCCAGCCCGTCACCGCGGGCTGCTACATATCGACGTACTGGGTCACCGAGGGCCGCTACGACGAGCACATGAAGTGGACCGTCGGCATCAACAAGCGCCTGAACCGCGACGGACGGGTCTACCAGGACCGCACCCACGTCTTCACGGCCTTCCAGGACCACGCGGCCACCGTCTACCGCGACGGCGCCGCCGGCCCGCGGGACTTCCACGCCCTCGACCACCCGTACGCCGGCCTCGTGGTCCAGGTCGTCGACGCCGACGGGCCCGAGCAGCGGGCCGAGCTGCTGGAGTGGCTGCGCTCGCGCGCCCTCCCGGAGCGGCTGCACGGCTCCCCGGCCGCGATGGTGACGGTCTTCCGGCCGACCCCGCTGCCCGGCGACCGGATGACGTACGTCAAGCAGGTCGAGGGGGTCGACACCCGGCTGACGCTGCTGTGGTTCCTCGAGGCCGACCCGCGGGAGTGCTGGGACCGCTTCCGGGGACTGGACGCGGAGGTCGCCGGGGCGGGGCTGGGGCGGGTGGAGCTGGTGGCGCCGTTCATCCCCACGGTGCCGGGGACGGACCGGTACGTCGACCAGCTGCGCTGACCGGGACGCCGGCCGTGACGCCGGCCGCGTCCGCGCCGGTGGCCGGGTTGCCCGCGCCGGTCGCCGTGTGCCCGTGCGGTGCGCGTGTCCGCGCCGTACGTGACCGTGCCGTGCGTGTGCCCGTACGAGCGTCCGTACGCGGTCATGGCCGAGCCCCCTCGGCCAAGACGGCGGACCGGTCGAGAGGGCTCCAGTCAGTGGTGCACATGCGGTGGGCAGCGCTGCTGCTGCCGGTGAGAGCGGATCGGATGGGACGCGCCGTGATCTTCAGGCGAGGCGTCCCAGCCGACCCTCGGTGACGTCGGCGACGAAGGAGGTCCAGGAGCCGGGTGCGAAGGTGAGGGACGGACCGTCCTGCACCTTCGAGTCGCGGACGGCGATGGCCTCCATGACGGGGGACTTGACCTCGACGCAGGCGCCGTTGGCAGAGTAGGAGGACTTGACCCAGTTGACCGTGGCGCCCTGACGAATAGCCATGTTTCTCTCCGGTGAGCGAGTAGTTCCGGTGTCGCGTCGGCCATTTCCGGCTGACCTGATCGACGCTACCCGCAGCTCCTGATAGGTGAAGGAAGCGTTCACCCGACCGAGTGGCATATTCCATTCAGGCCTTATGTGGCCGGGGAGTGACGGTGTACCGTACCGACCCCTTCGCCACTCACCCGGCACGTCACGGCACCTTCGCCCCATTTGCCCTATTCGCGCTTGTCGGCATATTCGTCGATGATCCCGGAGATGAATTGCCGGGTCTGGTCGACGTTGAGGGCCTGGGCGCGCAGGTGTTCGTACATCACGCTGTACTTCTGCACGTCGTTCGCCTTTTCCAGGTACAGGTCGCTCGTCACGCCCTCGATGTAGACGACCGTCGAGTCGGACGCGTCCGGGAACTCCAGGATCGCGTACTGGCCGTTGACCCCGGGATGGGCGCCCAGCGAGAAGGGCATCACCTGCACGGTGACGTGAGGCTGCTCGGACTGCTCTATCAAGTACTCCAGCTGCCGGGTCATGAGCTGGGCGTCGCCCACCCGCCGGCGCAGCGCGGCCTCGTCGATGACCGCCCACAGGCGCAGCGGGCCGAGCTCCGGGTTGTTGTTGTCGGTCTCGGAGAGCCGCTTCTGGCGGTGCATCCGGACCTGGACCCGCTTGTCCACGTCGGCCGGGGCGGTCTCCGGCCAGGCACCGCGGACCAGGGACTGGGCGTATTCCGTGGTCTGGAGCAGACCCGGGATCACCAGGGGTTCGTACGTGCGCAGGCTGGCGGCGTCCGTCTCCAGGCCGATGTACACGCTGTACGGGATGTCTCCGAAGGCGTGCCACCAGCCCTGCTGGCGGGAATCCTTGGCCATCTGCATGAGCGAGTCGATGAGCCGGCGGTCCTCGACCTCGTACACGTCGCACAGGTCGCGGACGTCGCGCTGGCTGATGGACCGGCGGCCGTTCTCCAGCCGGCTGATCTTCGACTGGGAGACGAGGAGGCGTTCGGCGACCTGTTCGGCCGTCATGCCCTTGTCCTCGCGGAGCTTGCGCAACTCCATACCCAGTCGGCGGCGTCGGACGGTGGGATTGACATTGGACGCCACGGGAACGGCACCTCCGCCTTCTTCTGTCGTGCAGCGGTCTCTCTGCGTGTCTGATGTCGAGCAGACTGCCACCGAAGCGGGCGCCGCCGCTGGGGAACGGCAGGGAAAACACAGACGCGCGGGGCGGCGGGGTCGGCGAACCGGCCCCGCCACCCCGCGCGCTGGCGGCTCCCGAACCGGGTCTTTGCGGACGTCGGTCACGGCGATGGCGTTGCGATGGAACTCAGATGGATCCGTGGACCCGAACTGGTTGTAACCGGTGTATCAGTGCGCGGCCGCGCGGGCCATCGCACCCGTCCGGCGCGGCTGCAGCGGGACGCTGCTCGCCGTGGCCCGGGCAGGTGGTGCCGGTGCGCGGTCACGGCGCGGCTGTGCGGCCACACCGTTCTGGACGTCCATCACGGCATGCGCCACGAGTCCGCCCATCGGGTCGTGCCGGATCAGGTCCCGCAGCCGGGACCTGGACGACCGCCCCTCGTTGCCGGGGTACAGGTGCTTGCCGAGTCCGACCGCGTGGGCCAGTGCGGCAAGCGCCGCGGTCCGCGGGTCCGGCGGTACGCCGGTGCGGATCGCACTGTCGAGCCGGGCTCGGATCTCCCGGCTGATCTCCGTGTCCGTCGCCTGGTAGCGAGTTGTCGGCAACACACCGCACATCTGTCCCGCGACGGCATGGACCATGCCGCAGCGCTCCAGATGAGCGAGGTAAATCTGACGGAGCCCCAGTCGGGGTCCGCCGATCCAGTGGACGGCCCGTACCGGGCTGCCGCGCCTGCGCAGCAGTTCCAGTGCGGAGTCCAGTGTCGGATCTCCTGTCGGCCGTGGCATCACCACGGCGATACGATCCCCATCAGGGGCTATCCGTCCTGCCAGAGCCAGCTCCACTAGCTGTGCCCCGGCCAGGCCGAGGTCGAGCGACTGCGGCTGCGCCGTGGTACCCGTGGCCGGGTCCAAGGCGAGCAGCAGAAGCTCCTCCGGAATTGTTCTGCGGCTCCTGCCCATCCATGCCTCCCCGCGTGGATGAGTGACAGGGTGACGCCTCTCACATTCATCTGTCGAGAGCGCGTGGCCGCTTTGTGGGGGAACCCGCAACTATGTCGTTCTCGTCTAGCACGTGGGCGATGCCCCCGAGACGGGACACTGTTAGACATTCGGACAGCCGGACGTGGCGGCGATGGAGGAGGAACGGTGGCGGGCGAGTCCCCCGACAAGTCGGTAGATGCAGGAGCGCCGGGGGCGGCGGAGTCGTCCGCGGAGCGTGATCCGAGGCTGTCGGTGTTCCGGCCGAGGGATCCGAAGGACCGGGACGCTCGCGCCGGCGAGGCCGAGGCCGAGGCGGCGGACGTCGAGATGGCGGCGGAGGCCGAGGCGGTGGCGGAGGCCGAGGCGGATGCCGAGCACGCTGCTGAGCCCGAGCCCGAGCCCGAGGCTGAGCCCGAGCCTGTACACGAGCCTGAGCCCGTGGCCGGAAACGAGGGTGAGCGGGATCCGCTGCGCGAGGCGGTGGCGGCGTGGGTCGCCAAGGCCGACGCACCCGCGGAGACCTCCGAACGGGTGGAATCGGCCGCGGATGCGGTGGAAGGTGCCGCCGCGGATCCGGCTGCGGATCCGGACGCGGATGCCGAGGCTCCGGCGGAGGAGCCCGAGGCCGACGAGCCGGCTCCCGCGCCGAAGCGCGAGGCCGCTCCGGACGCCCGTTCCGAGGAGCCGGAATCGGCTTCCGGTTCTGGTTCCGCTCCTGCTTCGGATTCCGCTTCCGCTTTCGCTTCTGGTTCTGGTTCGGCCGTGGGGAAGCCGGAGGCCGTGGACAGCGAGCGCACCGCTGTCTTCCGTGCGGTGAAGCTGGATGCCGCCGCGGAGAAGCCCACGCCCGAGCCCGAGCCTGCGCCCACCCCCGAAGGGTCTGCGGACAGCGAGCGCACCGCCGTGTTCCGGGCGCCGAAGCTGGATGCCGCTCCCGCTCCGGCTGCCGAGAAGTCGAAGCCCGCGCCCGCCGTCGAGGAGCCCGCGGACAGCGAGCGCACGGCGGTGTTCCGGGCCGTGAAGCTGGATGCCGGATCCGGATCCGGGGCCCGGTCCGGATCTGTCGCCGGACCGCGTGCCGGATCGGATTCCGTTTCCGGTCCTGGTTCCGCCCCGGCGGTTCCGGCCGAGGACGAGCCGAAGCCCGCGCCCGCCGTCAAGGAGTCCGCCGACAGCGAGCGCACGGCCGTCTTCCGGGTCCCGAAGGTGGACACGGTCAAGGCGGAGACTCCGAAGCCCGCTGCCGCCAAGCCCGCCGCCCCGAAGCCGACCCTGGCCAAGCCGGCCGAAGCCAGGTTCGCCCCGGCCCAGGCCGAGCCCGCCCAGGCCGAGCCCGCCGCCGAGGCGCCCAAGGGCAGCACCTTCGTGCCGCTGCGTCCGGAGAGCCCCGCGCCGGCGCCCGAGGTCCGGCAGCGGCCGAAGCTGCCCGCCGCCGTGGACCGGTCCGAGCGGACCACCCAGCAGCCGCTGCCGCCCAAGCCGCCGCTCGACATGCTGGCGGACCTCACGAACAACCCGCCTCCGCCGCCGAGCCCGATGCGCACCGCCGTCCGGCGGTTCAAGATCTACGCCCCGCTCGTCGTGCTCGTGGCGATCATCCTGGCCGTCGTGCAGCTGGTGCGCCCGCTGCCCGAGCCGAAGCTCGTGATGACCGCGAAGTCCTCGTACACCTTCGACGGCTCGAAGCCCCAGCTGCCCTGGCCCGCCGAGGGCCAGGCCTACATGGCCGCCGCCGGCCTCGGCACGCTCGGCCAGTCCGGCGAGCAGAAGCCCGTGCCGATCGCGAGCGTCACCAAGTCGATGACGGCGTACATCATCCTGCGCGACCACCCCATGAAGAAGGGTGAGCAGGGCGCGATGATCGACGTCGACAAGACGGCCGAGACCGAGGGCAAGAAGAACAACTCGACCGACAACGAGTCCACCCTCGACACGGTCAAGGAGGGCGAGAAGATCTCGGAGTACGACGCGATCGCCGCCCTCATGATCCCGTCGGCCAACAACATCGCGCGGCTGCTCGCGCGCTGGGACTCCGGTTCCCAGGAGGCGTTCGTCAAGAAGATGAACGACACCGCCAAGGAACTCGGCATGACCAACACCACGTACACGGACCCCTCGGGTCTGGACGCGACCACGGTCAGCACCGCCGAGGACCAGGTGAAGCTGGGCCTGAAGCTGGTCGAGATGGAAGCGCTGCTGGACATCACGAAGAAGACCAGCTGGGTGGACCCGTCCGGCAAGAACTGGCGGAACTGGAACGGGCTGACCGGACCCACCGGCGCGCTCGGCATCAAGACCGGTACGACGACCAAGGCGGGCGGAAACCTCCTCTTCGCCGCCCAGAAGAAGGTCGGCAAGACCAACCAGCTGATCGTCGGAGCCGTCCTCGGCCAGCACAAGGCGCCGATCATCGACAGCGTGCTCGCCGCGAGCAAGCAGCTGATGCTCGAGACCCAGAAGGTCCTCGACGGCGCGACCGTCGTGAAGAAGGGCGAGGTCGTGGGCTACGTCGACGACGGTCTCGGCGGCCGGACGCCCGTCGTGGCCACCGCCGACGTGCAGGCGGTCGGCTGGGCCTCGCTGACCGTCGACGTCAAGCTCGCGGACGGCGGCGCGAAGATGCCGCAGACCGCGACGGCCGGGACCGAGGTCGGCCTCCTGACCGTCGGCGAGGGCGCCAGCCAGGTGAAGGTGCCGGTGGCCCTGCAGAGCGACCTGGCGGCGCCGGGCATCGGCAGCAAGCTGACGCGCGTCGGCTGACATCCGGTGAGAGCGTGGATCCGGCGCCCCGGGCAACCCCGGGGCGCCGGGGCGCGTCTTGGCACCCGGGACGTGTGCGGGTGTGGACTCATGTGTTGGGGAGAGCGGCAGTGACCACTGCTGAGCAGCAGGGCCGGCGTCGGGACGCCATCCCGCCGGCCGACGGCGGGGGTGCCGAGGGCGTGGGCGAGAGCGAGGGCACGGACTCCGGGGTACCCGAGCAGTCCGCCGGCCCGGGCGTACTCGCGCCGTCCGCCGGCTCCGGCGCCACTGCCGGCCCCGGCGCCGCCCCCGACGGCACCCCTGCCGCCGGCGGCTTGCGGCCGAGCGGCACCGCCCGCGCCGGCCTGGTCCGCGCGGCCCTCGACGGGGCCCGGCGCCACCCCGTGGCCGTCGCCACCGCGCTCGCCGCCGTCCTGCACGTCGTCTGGTTCTTCAGCTTCGCCAACAGCGGCGGAGACCTCGCCGCGCAGGACGCGTGGGCCGAGTTCGTGGGCCGCCATCCCGACTCGGCGTACAACCTCGCCTGGTACGGCGGCATGCACCCCGTCTCGTACAGCGTGGTCTCGCCGTACCTCATGCACATGCTCGGCGTCCGGACCACGATGATGATCGCGGGCACCGTGTCGGCCGGGCTGCTCGCGCTGATCCTCACCCGCTGCCGCGGGGCCGTGCGCGAGCCGCTGTGGCCCGCCCTGGCCGGGGTGTACGGGCTGCTCTGCAACGCCCTGTCGGGCCGCGTCACCTTCGGTCTCGGTGCGATGTTCGCGCTCGGCGCGGTCGCGGCGGTCTTCTGCTGGCCCCGCAAATGGGCGCGGCGGCGCTGGGCCAAGGCCGTGGTGGCGGCCCCGCTGGCCGGGCTCGCGACCGCCGCCAGCCCCGTCGCGGGCCTGTTCCTCGGGGTGATCGCGGCCGCGCTGTTCCTGAGCGGGCGGCGCCCGGGCGCGTACGCGCTGGGGCTGGCCCCGGTGGCCGTGGTCGGACTGTCGGCCTGGCTCTTCCCGTTCTCCGGGACGCAGCCGATGAAGATCGGCTCGGCCGGGCTGCCGTTCGTGTTCGCGCTGCTGATCCTGTTCCTCGTGCCGAAGCGGTGGAAGACGGTCCGGATCGCCTCCGCCGTCTACGCCCTCGGCGTCTTCCTGACCTGGGTGATCGACTCCCAGGTCGGCTCGAACGTCACCCGCATGGTGATGCTCTTCGGCGGGGCCGTGCTGCTCGCGGCCCTCGCGTACGAGCTCCCGCGCTCGCGGCGCTGGTACGGGGTGCTGCTCGCCTTCGTCGGGCTGAACGCCTGGATCACCGCCAACAGCATCACGGACATCGTCCGCACCACCCCCGTGGCCGCGTGGAACCGTGAGCTGGCCCCGCTCGTCGACCGGCTGCAGAAGGCGGGCGCCGACCGCGGCCGCGTCGAGGTGGTCCCCGCCAGCAGCCACCGCGAGTCCTCCGCCTTCCCCTCGTACGTGAACCTCGCGCGCGGCTGGAACCGGCAGGCCGATCTGGAGCGCAACCCGCTCTTCTACGACGACACCCTCACCGCCGACAGCTACCGGGCCTGGCTGGAGCGCTGGGCCGTGCACTACGTGGTGCTGCCGGCCGACAAACCCGACTCGGGCGGGGAGGACGAGGCGAAGCTCGTGCGCGAGGGGCTCCCGTACCTCCAGCAGGTGTGGGGCGACGCGAACTGGCAGCTGTTCAAGGTCCACGAGCCGACGGATCTGGTGGCCGGACCGGCGACCGTGGTGCGGGCGAGCGCCGACCGCCTGGTCATCGACGTGAAGAAGCCCGGCCGGGTGCTGGTGCGGATCCCGCACTCCCCGTGGCTGGGGCTCGTCGACGGGGCGGGGAAGCCCGTACCGCCGCCGCAGGAGACCTTCGCGTCGAAGGCGCGGGGCGGGAGCGGGGAGGGCGGCGCGCTCCGCAAGGAGTACGCGAACACCGCCGGGTGCCTCTTCAAGGCGGCGCCGGACGCCTCCGGCGACGTGTGGACGGAGCTGCTGGCGCCCGCGCCGGGAGAGTACCGGGTGGCGGCGAAGTACCAGCTGCCCCGGGGAACGCCCTGCCCGGACGACCTGGTCCACCAGACGCTGGGGCAGCCGAAGCTGCCTGCTCCGCCGCGTCGGTGATCCGGACCGGAATTCTTTACGTGCCGGTCCGGGTGCGTTGGTCGGTATATATGCATACGATCCCAGTAGTCCGATTGGGTGCTTCCCGAGGGAGTTGACGACGGGATGAACAAAGAGCAGAAGCGCGACGTCCGGACGGCCATCGCGAAGGCGCAGGAGCAGGCGCAGCCGCCGCGCACGCCGAGTCACGGCTTCGACGGTCCGGTGCGGAGCAAGGTCAAGGGCGGGCTGCACACGAAGGCCGCGCTCAAGCGGGCCGGCACCCCACAGGGTGACCGCATCGGCGAACGCACCAGTGGCCTGAGCTGACCGAGTCGACCCGTCGCTGGACGTAGCCCTTCCGGTTTCGGCCGGGAGGGCGTGTTCCGTCGGAGCCCGTTCGCCGGGTGGTGGCCGGAGAACCGTTACATCACCGACGGAACACCCGCATATGGCCCCCGTAGCGTCATGGCCGTCCCGCCCGCCGCATGCCCGCACGGAGTACGCACGCCATGACCGGCACCATCACCCCCGTCCGCCGCGCCTCGGTCCGCCGCCGCGCCCCGGTCCGCCGCCGCGCCCCGGGCCGTCGCGCCTCCGTCCGCCGTGCCGTGGCGGCCGTCGTCCTCGCCGTCGCGGTCTCCGGGAGCCTCGCGGCCTGCGCCGGCGGGACGAAGCTGCCGCCGGACCCCGAGGTCGGCAGCACCGCCCAGGTCGAGGCCGACGGGCATGAAGATCGACGCGGCGGGCGTGGACGCGCAGCGGATGGTCGACCTCGCGGTGGACCCGGTCTCCGGCGAGCTCGGCGTGCCGGACGCCGACACCGACGCGGACACCCCCGGCTGGTGGACCGAGGGGGTCACCCCGGGTGAGCAGGGGGTCTCCGTGCTCGTCGCGCACTTCGACACCAGGCACGGCCGGCGCTGATGAAGGAGTGATCCGGCGCGATCCCGCCGACCACCCGCCGAAACGGGCGCACTACCGTGAGCTCACCGGGGGAACGGTGAACGGGGACCATGAACGACATCCAGCGCAGCACCATGGGCACGGGCACGGGCACAGACATGTCCTCCAGCACCGCCATGCACTCCGTCACCGCCATCGTCACCGTCACCGACATCGGCACCGGCACCGGCGCCCCGGCGGAGCCCCGCCGATGAGAGCGCGGCCGCCGCGCCCGCGGCTGCCCGCCTGGACCTCCACCCTCATCTGGAAGGCCGCGGTCTTCATCACCCTCATGTGCTGCGGGCTGGCGGCCCTCCTCGGCGTCCTCGTGCACCGCGCCATGACCCACCAGACCGTCGCCACCGCCCGCGAGAAGGCGCAGACGAAGCTGGAACGGACCATCAGGGCCTACGAGACCGGTGCGCGCCTGCCCCGGGGCGAGGGCATCGACCCGGTCGGCCTGCCCCCCGAGCTGCGCGCACGGGCCGTCGACGGCAAACGCGGCACGGCGCTCGGCGAGCACCGCGGCCGCGCCGCCATGTGGGCGGCCGCGCCCGCCGAGGAGGGCACCGCGATAGCCGTGTCCGTGGACTTCCGCGCCGGCGAGCGGACCATCGCGGAACTGGACCGGGCCATCCTCGGCTCTTCCGGACTGGCCATCGGCGTCACCCTCCTCATCGGTGCGTTCGGCGTCACCCGCATCACGCGGAGGCTGCACCTGACCGCGCAGGTGGCCCGCCGGATCACCGCGGGAGACCTGGACGCGCGGGTCGACGACAACGCGCGGCACCAGGACGAGGTGGCGGCGGTCTCCCGCGCCCTGGACACCATGGCCTCGTCCCTCCAGCGCAAGCTCGAAGCGGAACAGCGGTTCACGGCGGACGTCGCCCACGAGCTCCGCACCCCCCTGACCGGCCTGATCGCGGCCGCCGAACTGCTACCCCCGGGCCGTCCGGCCGAGCTCGTACGGGACCGCGTACAGGCGATGCGCGCGCTGACCGAGGACCTGTTGGAGATCTCCCGGCTGGACACGCGCAGCGAGCGCGTGGAGCTGGACTGGTACGAGCTGGCCGATCTGGCGGCGCGCACGATCCGGGCCTCCGGCACCGACACGGTCCTGGAGGTGGTCTCCTCCCCGCAGGTGGAGACGGACCGCCGCCGCCTGGAGCGGATCCTGGGCAACCTCGTGACCAACGCGCACAGTCACGGCGCGGCCCCGGTCACGGTCACCGTCGACGGCCGGACCCTGACCGTCACCGACGCGGGCCCCGGCTATCCGGAGTACCTCCTCACCACCGGCCCTCAGCGGTTCCGTACGGAGGGCACGAACAAGGGGCACGGGCTGGGCCTGACCATCGCCGTGGGGCAGGCGCGGACCCTCGGCGCCACCCTCGCCTTCCGCAACCGGGAGGAGGGCGGCGCCGAGGCCCGCGTCACGCTTCCAGAGCCCGCAGGACGGGGAGCAACTGCGCCTCCTCGGCGTCGAGATGAGCCTCCAGCTCCCGGCTGAGCCGCTCCACCCGCTCACCGAATCCCGCACCGCCCGGCCCGTCCAGCGCCTGCACCAGTTCCTGCTGGAGCCGTGCGATGGCGCGGTGCTCGGTGTCGAGCCTGCGGAAGAACTCCCGCATGTGTGGGTGTTGTTGCTCCAGGTACGGGAAGAGGCCGGCGTCCTCGCTCTTGTGGTGGAACTCCAGCGAGTGGCAGAACGCCAGGCAGTGCTGGCGCAGTTGGAGCCCGAGCGGCAGCGCCCCGCCACCGCGCGGCTCCTCGCGCGCCCGTTCCCGTACGAGCTCCCGTACGAGGGCCAGCTGCGCGCGCAGCCACCCGTGCACGTCGAGCAGCTTCCCGGCGATCCCGCCCTCGCCCGAGGCCGCCTCGTGCGTCCGCTGGAGCACCACCACGGGGATCACCCGCCGGGTGCGCGCCTGGTACTCCCCGTACCCGGGCTCCTCGCGCACGACGCGCGCGAACAGCTCGTCGCGCCGCGCCCCTTCGGCGGGCACGGCGACGGCCTCGTACTCCTCGGCCCCGGTCTCCACCTGTACGAGGGGGCGCGCGAGCAGATTGTGGTACCAGGCGGGATGCCGGTCGGCCCCGGCCGCGGACCCCACGACGAGCAGCCCCCCGGCGTCGCCTCCGTCGCGCAGGAACCCGAGCGGCACGGTGTGGGGCTTCCCGGACCTGGCTCCGGTGGTGGTGAGCAGGATCAGCTCGGAGCCTTCGAAGGGGCCGCCGACGCGGCCGGCGTTGGCCCTGAACTCATCAATGACGGTCTGATTGAAAGAAAATGACACGGAGTGTGAATGTCCTCACGGTGTGTGCGTGCGATGGCAGCGGCAAAACCGAGGGAGATCACCCGTAGCCGGTGGCGTAGATGCCCATGGGCCCGGTCCTTCGAGAACAGGTGCCTGCCCAACCACCGCCCGGCCCACATCTCAGTAGGCGGCGTCACGCGACACGGGCGCCATGTAACCACAGAGCGACGAAGGACCTCCAGCCATTTCCGGCCGGAGGTCCTCGGAGTGTGCCCTCGGCAGGATTCGAACCTGCGACACCGGCTTTAGGAGAGCCGTGCTCTATCCCCTGAGCTACGAAGGCGGGGGCTTGTCGCGCACCGTGTCGGAAACCCCCGGTGGGGCAGGTCGACGCGGGCTGACAAACGTCCTGGTCAGCTTGGCGTACGTCTGCACGTGGGGCGGCGTCCTCGCGGACGCTTTCCCGGGCACACGCCCGGTAGCCGTCTGACCGCTGACAGCCTAGCGGATCAGGCTGCTCGCGGTCGCACCGATTTGCGTGCGGCTCGGTCACTTCCATCTCGGGCCCTGTGGCCTGCACATTTCGGCGATGTCGTGTGCGTGGGGCCTCTGTCGGGACGGCGGGGGTGTTGCCGAAGCTCCTCTGGGCGTCCGCTTCGCGTCCCGGGGTGGCTTTGGCCCTGTCTGTGCCCGGGGACGCGAAGACGGCCGCGCCCTCGGTGGGCATGGCCGTCGCGGTCTCCTCGGACGCTTGGACGTCAGCCGCACCGTGGATTCCTACGGGCGTCAGTCGGCCCCTCTCAGGTAGACACGGCTGCTCCGTTCGTCGATCTGTGCCACCGCGACCTTGAGCCAGTTCAGGTCGCCCTTGCAGGGAGCGCACACCTGCCCCTCCCTGACCTCGGGAAGCGAATCCGGTTCCGGCAGCCCCAGGCGTGCGAACGGCGTGGCCGGTGTCGCCTCGGCGGCGAAGGGCTGCTCGCGCAGTCTGAGAGGCCGCTCCGGCTTCAGCTGGGTGAGGAAGGGCTCCACAGCTTCCGCAGGCAGGACGAAGGACAGGATCAATCCGTCGTCCTGGAACCCCCTGCGGTGCGCCGCCGCGGTTTGAGTCGCTGTCGAGGGGACTTCCACGTGCAGGGTCCGGGCGATGGACTCGGCGGTGGCTCCCTCGACCCAGTCGGACGTCCCCTGGTCTGCGGAGCGGCCGCCTTCCCTACCGCTACCGCCGGAAGCCCCGGAGCATCCGGCGGCGAGCGCGCCGAGCAGCACCGTTGCCACTGCGAGCGCCGGGGCGCGGCCCGGGCGTCGTGCGCGGATCACCGGGCGGCCGAATTCCGGCCGATGTCCGTGCGGGTGCCGCTCCGCCCGGTGTCCTCGGGCGCGGGCCAGGACCCTCCTGCCGACAGATCGTGTCGCTGTACCGAGCTGCTTCCTCGCATGTCGAACTCCCTCGCCAGTCCCGTCGTGTGCATGCGGGCCATGTCGGCATCGGTGACGGTGGTCGGTCCGATTGGCGTGGCCTTGGTTTCGTCCCAGTTGTAGCGGTCCCACACATTGACCTGATAGTCGATGCTGACCTGCGGTTTCCCATCGGGTCCGGGGACGGCGGTGACCACCCCGGTCGTGTTGGTCATGCCGCTGCCTACGGCCAGGTACCAGTTGTTCGTACCGTCCGGCCCCTTTTCGTGCTCGTATCCCGTACTACTGGATTCCACGGGTATGGCGACAGGCTTGCCGCCTGACTTCTCGAAGGCTTCCAGTGCCTGCTGCCGCCACTCGTCCTGCTCTGTGGCCCGGATTCGTGCCACCTCGTCCCGGAGCGCCGGGTCGTCAGCCAGCATGCGGTCGACGTCCAGATCGAGCGTCTTGCCGCTGCCGTTGAGGTAGTGATCCATGTGTCGGGCCGCGTCGGTCTTGCCCATGAAGTCGCCGGAGTTCGAGATGCCGTTGGCCTGGATCTCTTTCCAGTAGTCCGATATTCCTGGCGATTCGACGTCGTACGGTCCAGCGCCGTCGTCCGCGGAGACCTGCTTGACCTGAGGGCGGAGCAGTCCGGCTGCAAGGAGGTCGTCCCGGTGCTGGGTCCAGAGCTGGGCCCGGGCTTCGGGCCCGAGCGACTGCCAGAGCCGCTGCAGCTCCTTCCGCTGTTTGGCGTTGGCCTCCTCGCCGAGCCCGGCCAGTTTCAGTGCTCGCGGGAGCATCTCCTGGTCGAGGGAGGTGTATGTCGCATGGCCGGCGTTGTGCGGATCCGCGCCGTGGCTGCCGCGCAAAGCGCGTACGGCGGCGGCATCGACCTCGGCCGCGTGGCTCACCACTCCGCTCAGGGTGTCGGCGTACCAGCGCATGAGGTCCTGCTTGCGCTGGCCGGGACCGTCCACCTCGCAGACCAGGGCATCCTCGATCGTCACCGCTCCGCCTTGCCCCACACGGACGTTGAAGCCCGCCTCCTTGGCGTCGGCGGTCACGTTCTTCGCCTGCTGCTGGATGGCCACCAGTTCGGAGTGGGCGTCCTGGAGGACGCTGAAGATGCTCTTGGCCTCCGTGTGAAGGTCCTCTATCTCCTTGACCGTCTTGCCGACGAAGGCGCGGGTCACACCGGCGTTCACGCCTTCCCAGCGGGCCTTCTCGGCCTTGGCCTTTGCTCCGTCGCGCGCCTGTCCCCCCAGGCTCTGCAGAGCGTCGGCCGTGCGCTTCCAGTCCTGAACGGCGGATCCCAGCTTCGTGAGGTCCAGTGCCATGAGGTCCGAGTAGTCCATGCCGTGCTCCCTACTTGAGGTACTCGTCGATACGGGAGACGGACACGGCCGAGCCGTCGCGGTTACGGAGCGAGGCCGCGATGGCCTCGTCGTCCGCGGCGTGCGCCTTCTTGGAGTAGTCCAGGTGGTTCGAGATGTGGGCGCATGCCTGCAGGACCGTTTTCACCTGAGAGGTCCACACGGACACGGTGGTCTCCAGCTCGCCGCCGAGTGAGAAGCCGGCCGTCTTCAAGGATGCTGCAGCCTGCATCGTGGAGCCGCTTCCCGAGCCATCGGCACCGGCACCGGCGATGTCGGTCTGCTTCTGCAGTTGGCCATGCAGCAGGAAAGCCTCATGACCCACTTCGCCCAGGTCATCCTGGTGTACGACCAGGTCGGCCTGACCGCCACCAGGTCCGCAATGTGAGCCGGTTTTCACAGCTCTGACCTGCCCTACACGGGCAGCCTGAGCCCACGTGCTCGGATCGTGCGGGGTGTCTGAACACGTCAATGCTTTCAAGCCTGGCGCGCGTCGCGTAACGGGCGGTCCCGGACGATCTCATCTCCGGCCTGGGGGGCTTCTGAGCTGCAACGATGCGCTGAGCGTTCCAAGAATGGGAGCGGAGCGTTTTCGGCAGCTTCCGCAGCATGCCTCTGACCTGGGCTTTTATGGTTTCCGCCAAGCCCCACGAAGGCGGGGGCTTGTCGCGCACCGTGTCGGAAACCCCCGGTGGGGCAGGTCGACGCGGACTGACAAACGTCCTGGTCAGCTTGGCGTACGTCTGCACGTGGGGCGGCGTCCTGCGGCTTTGCCGCTGATCTACGGCGAGAACCGCGCCGAAGCCTCAACTGTCCTTTTTCTGCGTGCTCTTACTGGTCGTGGCGGCCAGTCCGGTTGCGATGAGTGAGAGAGCGGCCAGGGCTGCGAAGAGGTGAGGGTAGCCGCCCAGGGGGCCCGCGAGGGCGGCGCCGGCCCAGGGGGCGAGGGCTGCGGTGATGTGGGCGGGGGCTCCGAGGAGGGCGGAGAGGCGGCCGTAGTGGGTGGTGCCCCAGCGGTCGGTGACGGCGGTGGCCTGGAGGAGGGTGAGGTTGCCGCGGACGACGCCGGCCAGGACCGCGAACAGGACCAGGAGGGGCACGGGGCCCGGGACGACGGCGAGTGCCGCGGTGGTCGCGCCGCCGAGGGCGATGAGGGTGACGGTGCGGGTCGTGACGGAGGTGCGAGCGGACAGGCTCGCGTAAAGGGTGCGGCCCAGGGTCTGGCCCGCCCCGCCCAGTCCGAGTGCCCAGGCGGCTTCGGTGGGTGTGGCGCCGCGTTCCATGAGCAGGGGGATGAGGCCCATGACCACGGCGTACATGGCGAAGCTGGAGAGGGTGAAGGCCGCGGCCAGCAGGAGGAAGGGGCGGCTGCGCGGGATGGGGGTGCGGTCGACGGTGGGTTGTTGCGGTGGGGCGGCCGGCCAGGGGGCGCGCAGGGCCAGGGCGTGTGCGGGGATGGTGATGGCGGCGAGGATCACCGCGAGGACCGCGTACGTCTGCCGCCAGCTGAGGTGTTCGGCCAGGACGGCGGTCAGCGGGGCGAAGACGGTGGAGGCCAGTCCGCCGGCGAGGGTGACGATGGTCAGGGCGCGGACGCGGTCGGTGGGGCCCCACCAGCGGGTCAGGGCGGCGAAGGCGGGCGGGTAGAAGGTCGCGGCCATGGCGACGCCCGCGAGCAGCCAGCCGATGGTGAATGCGGTCAGGTTGGGGGCGGCCGCGATGAGCAGCAGGGCGAGTGTGCCGAGTGCGGAGCCGACGGTCATCACGGCGCGCGGACCTCGGCGGTCGAGGATCCGGCCGAGAGGGATTCCGGCTACGGCTGAGACGAGGAGTGCCAGGGAGAACGGAGCGGTTGCCGCGTTGGTGGACCAGCCGGTGTCGGCGGTCAGGCGGGGGAGAAGGACGGGGAAGGCGTAGTAGACGATTCCCCAGCTGGTGATCTGCGTGGCGCAGAGCGCGGGTAGTACGGCGCGCGGCCGCGCCCGGACTCCCGTTCCGGTCGCGGCCGCGTCGGCCTGGATGGGTTGCACGGTGGTCAGCAGCCGCCGGAGGAGGCCGGGGCGCCGATGGTGAGCGTGGCGGGGGCTGCGCAGCAGCCGCCGCCGGTCGCCTCGGCGGGCTCGGGCCGGTCGAAGAGGCCGGCGCCGCCGCACACTCCGGTCTCGGGCAGGGTGAGCTCGACGCGCTCGGCGGCTTCCTGGTCGCCTGCGAGGGAGGCGGCGATGGAGCGGACCTGCTCGTAGCCGGTCATGGCGAGGAAGGCGGTGGAGCGTCCGTAGCTCTTCATGCCGACGAGGTAGACGTCCTTCTCCGGGTGGGAGAGCTCCTTCACGCCGTGCGGGTAGACGGTGCCGCAGGAGTGCTGGTTGGGGTCGATCAGCGGGGCCAGCTCCACGGGTGCCTGGAGGCGCTCGTCGAGGCCCAGGCGAAGTTCGGAGACGAAGGAGAGGTCGGGGCGCAGGCCGGTGAGGACGATGACCTCGTCGACCGGGTCCAGGCGGCGGCCGTCCTCCGCGATCAGAACCAGCCGGTCCCCCTCGCGCTCGATGGCGCCGGTGCGGAACCCGGTGACGGCGTCGGCGTAGCCGTTGTCGACGGCGGCCTTGGCGGCGAGGCCGAGGGCGCCGCGGGCGGGGAGCTGGTCCGAGGCACCGCCCCCGAAGGTCGAGCCGCTGATGCCGCGGCGCAGGATCCAGACGGAGCGGGTGCCCGGCTCGTCCTTGGCGAGGTCGGCGAGGTAGGCGAGCGCGGTGAAGGCGGAGGCGCCGGAGCCGATGACGGCGGTGCGCTTGCCCGCGTAACGGGCGCGGACGGCAGGGTCCTTCAGGTCCGGGACGCGGTAGGTGATGCGGTCGGCTGCCGCCTTCTCGCCGAGGGCGGAGAGTCCGCTGCCGCCGGCCGGGCCCGGGGTGGTCCAGGTACCGGAGGCATCGATGACGGCTCGTGCCCAGACCCGCTGCTCGGCTCCGTCGGCGGTCTCGTAGTTGATGACGAAGGGCTGTGCCTCGCGGTCGGCGTCGACGATGCGGTCCCGTCCGGTACGGGAGACGCCGGTGACCCGTGCGTCGTAGCGGACCTGCTCGCCGAGGACGTCGGCGAGCGGCTGGAGGTAGAGCTCGGCCCAGTCGCCGCCGGAGGGGTAGGTGGCCGGGTCGGGCTTGACCCAGCCGGTGGGGGCGAGGAGCTTCTCGGCGGCCGGGTCGACGACCTCGCCCCAGGTGGAGAACAGCCGCACGTGCGCCCACTCGCGCACCGCGGCCCCAGCCGTGGGGCCGGCCTCCAGGACGAGGGGCTCGATGCCCCGGTCGACCAGGTGGGCGGCGGCGGCGAGTCCGGCGGGACCGGCCCCGATGACGACTACAGGCAGCTCGGTGGTGGCAGGCGCGTTCACGGCGGGCTCCTCGTTTGTTTCGACATCCGTCGATGCTTGCGTTTCCAGCATGGCACCTGCTTCGATGAGCGTCAACATAGACATTCATCAAATCGGAGGTCTTTCGTGGAGCATGTGGATGTCGCGGTCATCGGCGGCGGCCAGTCGGGTCCGGCGGCCGCGTACGCACTCGCCCGGCGGGGCCGGGCGCCGGTGATCCTGGAGGCGTCGGATCGGGCGGCCGGGTCCTGGTCGCGCTACTACGACAGCCTGACCCTGTTCCCCCCGGCCCGGTTCAGTGCGCTGCCCGGCACGGCGCTCGGCGGCGATCCTGACCGGTACCCGCACCGCGACGAGGGGTCGTGGTGGTCGGGGCCGGCAACTCGGCGGTCCAGATCGCGGCCGAGCTCGCTCGCGTGAGTCGTGCGACGCTGGCGACCCGGGCGCCTGTGACGGTCTGGACGCCGCACCGCTGGGGCGCCTGCCGCGCACCCCGCCCGCCCAGCCCGTCCTCGACGGGCTGGGCGCCATCGCGCCGCCCTGGATGCCGGCGCCCCGGACCGCCGCGCCATGTTCCGCAGCCTGGCCGGTCAGACCCCGCCACCAGGGCGGAGCCTCCCTCGCCCACCCGGGCCTTGCCTTCGTGGGCCTGGAATGGCAGCGCAGCCTGTCCTCGAACTCTTTCCGCGGGGTGGGTCGCGATGCCGCGCGGCGGCCCGCCGCCTTACGCCCTCCTGGGTCGCGCCTGAGCTGCCCCCGCGGCGATCTAGTTCGACATGTGTCAACATAGACATATGTCGAATGCGAAGGTTCTGCCGCTTCTGGAGCCCGAGGCCGTCGCGCCCTGCTGCCCGCCGCTGACCGAGCGCGCCATGTCCGCGAGCGAGGCCGAGGTCGCGGCCAAGATGTTCAAGGCCCTCGGGGATCCCGTCCGCCTGCGCCTGTTCTCCGCCGTCGCCTCCCATGAGGGCGGGGAGGCGTGCGTGTGTGACATCTCCGACGTCGGGGTCTCCCAGCCGACCGTCTCCCACCACCTGAAGAAACTGAAGGAGGCGGGCCTGCTCTCCTCCGAGCGGCGCGGGACCTGGGTGTACTACCGGGTCGAGCCGTCCGTGCTCGCTGCGATGGGTGCACTGCTGGTCGACTCCGCCCGCAAGGTGTAAGGCCGCGGGCGGGGTGGTACTGCTGGCGCCCCACACACCTATCGATTATCGTCGATAAACGATGAAGAGTGTCCGGCAGCTCAGCGAAGAAGACGCCCGCACGTACGCGGGCTGGTTCAAAGCCCTGGCCGATCCCACCCGTGTGCGGCTGCTCCACCTGCTGGCCGGCGAGGACCGCGCGATGACCGTGGGCGAGATCGTCACGCGGGCGGAGGTCGGCCAGTCGACGGTCTCGCACCACCTCAAGATCCTCGCCGAAGTGCGGTTCGTCCTCGCCGAAAAGCAGGGCACCTCCACCCTCTACACGGTCAACCACACCTGCCTGACCGTGTTCCCCCGCGCCGTACGCGCGATCCTCGGCGAGGAGGCGCCCGCCGATGGCTGCTGAGATCAATATCGCGGCGATGGCGCCGGTGCACGCGGAGCAAGTACTGGCGATCTACCAGTCCGGGATCGACGAAGGCAACGCCACCTTCGAAACCACCGCCCCGACCTGGGAGGCATTCGACGCCGCCAAGCTGCCGGACCACCGCTTCGCCGCGACGGACGAGGACGGCAAGGTCTTCGGTTGGGTCGCCGCGACCGCGGTATCGGACCGGTGCGCGTACGCCGGCGTGGTCGAGCATTCCGTGTACGTCGACCCGGCCGCGCGGGGCCGGGGCGTCGCCCGCGCCCTGCTCCAGGCGTTGATCGCCTCGACCGAAGGGGCGGGCATCTGGACGATCCAGTCCGGCATCTTCCCCGAGAACGCTGCCAGCCTCGCCGTCCACGAGCGGGTCGGCTTCCGCGTCATCGGAACGCGTGAGCGCATCGGCCACCAGCGCGGCATGTGGCGTGACGTGGTCCTGGTGGAGCGGCGGAGCCCGCTGATCAGCTGAGCTCCCCGTCCACAGTGAGCTGGCGGCGGTGGAAGTCGAAGTGCTGGGTCGGGTAGCGGTAGAGGTCCGCGAGCGACATGAAGTCCTGGAAGAACGGGTCCCAGCGGACGGGGAAGTGCATGCCCCGGGCCAGGTCGGCGTCGGACTCCGCTGCCAGGCGGCGGTGCAGGGAGTCGATGACGCCGTCGAAGGTGGCGCCCGTCCGGCCCGGCCCGAAGACCATCACCGCGCCGCACGGGCCGACGTAGTTGACCCAGTCGAACGGTACGGTCGCAGCGTTCAGCACTCGGGCGAAGACCTTGCCCGCCCTGCGGGGCAGCCGCCCGAAGGCGCCGACGAGGACCAGCAGCACCCGGGCGACCATGTAGCCGAAGAGCATGTGCCACAGCAGCTGCTCGTTGGTCCACTTGGTGCCGCGGGTGGGGCGGGCGAGGTCGGTCTTCGTGGCGCTGCCGAGCAGGCCGTGGAAGATCTGCCGCGCGCGCTCGTAGTCCGCGTACACGGCCTGCCGGTCCATCGCGATCTCGTTCATCATGGCCTGCCCACTGCCATGATTCCCGCCCCTGGGCGGATCAGGCGCTGAGGAGTTCGGTGATCTCTCGGGTGGCTTCGCGGGCCGTGCGGCCGACGCCGATGAGGGTGGCGGAGGCCGGGCCGGTCCAGTCGCCGTAGCCGAGGAGGTGGATCCGCGGGTCCGCGACGGCGCGGGTGCCTTCGGTGGGGATACGGCCGCCTTCGGTGCGCAGGCCCAGCGGAGTCAGGTGCGAGAGCGCGGGGCGGAAGCCGGTGCACCAGATGATCGCGTCGGAGGGCCAGACGGTGCCGTCGGCCCAGCGAGCTTCGCCGGCCGTCAGGCTGTCGAACATCCGGTGGTCCGGGATGAGGCCGGCGTCGCGGGCCGCGCGTACGGGCGGGACGGCGACGATGTCGCCGAGGTCCGAGATGCGGGGACCGCCGGACTGGACGCGCTGGGTGGCGATTTCGAAGAGGGCGCGGCCGTCGATCTCGTCGGGGAGGTAGCGGGCCGGGCGCTGGGTGACCCAGCGGACGGTGGCGTGCGGGGCGAGGTCGGCGGCGATCTGGGCGCCGGAGTTGCCGCCGCCCACGACGATCACGCGCCGGCCGGCGTAGTCCCAGGGGCTGCGGTACTCCACCGTGTGGTGCTGGCGGCCATGGAAGTCCGACCGGCCGGGGACGGCGGGGATGAAGGGGCGCCACCAGGTGCCGGTCGCGCTGATCACGGCGCGGGCGGTCCAGGCGCCCGTGTCGGTCTCCATGCGCAGGAGGGGTGAGGCGTCATGGACACCGGTGACGCGGACGCCACGCTGGATGGGGAGTTCATACCGCTTCTCGTAGTCGGCGAGGTACTCCAGCACGTGCGCGAGGTCCGGGAAGGGCCTGCCCTCCTGCTGCGGCATGAGGCGGCCGGGCAAGGAGGAGTGCGCGGCCGGGGAGAAGAGGTGCAGCGAGTCCCACGCGTGCTGCCAGGCCCCGCCGGGAGTGGCCTGGGCGTCGAGGACGGTGAAGTCGATGCCGGCCCGGCGCAGGTAGTAGCCGGCGGCGAGCCCTGCCTGGCCGCCGCCGATCACCACCACATCGGTGTGCCGGGTCATGCCGCGGGCTCGTGCTCGCCGCGCATGAAGATGACCGCGACCAGAGCCAGGCCCACGACCGCGCCGGCCAGCTGTGCGCCGACGAACCCGGGGACCGAGGCGGGAGCGATGCCCGCGAACGTGTCCGTGAAGGCGCGGCCGATCGTGACCGCCGGGTTGGCGAAGGAGGTCGAGGAGGTGAACCAGTACGCGGCGCCGATGTACGAGGCCACCGCGACGGGCGCGAACCGGAGCCGGTCGGTGCGGGCCAGGCCGAAGATCAGCAGGATCAGGCCTGCCGTGGCGACCACCTCGCCCAGGAGGAGGTTCCCCGCCGAGCGGTCGTGCGTGGACCACTTCACCAGCGGCTCGCCGAACATCGCGTCCGCGAGGATCGCCCCCGCGATCGCACCCGCGATCTGGGAGGGCACGTACACGCCCAGTTCACGGCCGGTCACCCCGGCGCCGCCGCGGCGGGCCGACCACCACTCGGCCAGCGTGACGGCCGGGTTGAAGTGAGCGCCGGAGACCGGACCGAGGAGGGCGATCAGCACGCCGAGGCCGAAGACCGTGGCCGTGGAGTTGGCCAGCAGCTGCAGGCCCACGTCCTGCGTCAGCTCGGTGGCCTGGATGCCGGAGCCGACCACGACCGCCACGAGCGCGGCGGTGCCGACCAGCTCGGCGGCGGCCCGGGCGACGAGCGGGGTGCGGGGCGGGGTCGCGCCGGGCGCGGGCTGGGGCGCGTCGGCGGCTATGACGGCCTCCGCTGCGGGTGCGGTGCCGACGGGCTCGGTGACGGACAAGGCAGGTTCTCCTCGGGCAGGTGAGGCAGAGAGCGACGACGGGCTACGGGCTACGGGCTACGGGCTACGGGCAGGACCGCTTGAGGTTCGCCTCGGCGGTGGCGCGCGCGCTCTGAGCGAGATCGGCGAACTGACCGGCGAGCGACTCGATGACCTCCGGCCGCAGGCGGTAGTACGTGAACCTCCCGCAGGGCTCCGTGTCCACGACTCCGGCCTCGCGCAGCACCTTCAGGTGGTTGGAGAGGTTCGTCTGCTTGGCGCCCGTCTCCTCCACGAGGTGGGTGGAGCAGAGCGTTTCCTTGGCCAGGAGGGTCACGATCCGGAGCCTGAGCGGGTCGGCCAGAACCCGCATCAGTTCAGTGTCGACTGACGTCATCATGTGCTGATACTGTCACATCATCCGGGGCTGATACCAGTCCGGGCTGAGTCATTGGATTGAAGGAAGAGACGATGTCCTCCACCCCGCTCGCATCCGTGCTGTTCGTCTGCATCCACAACGCAGGTCGATCCCAGATGGCCGCCGGATTCCTGCGCCACCTCGCGGGCGACCGGGTCGAGGTCCGCTCCGCCGGCTCCGTGCCCGGAGACCAGGTCAACCCCGCCGCGGTCGCCGCGATGGCCGAGCTGGGGATCGACATCTCCGACCAGAAGCCGAAGGTCCTCACCCCCGAGGCCGCCCAGGCATCGGACTACATCATCACCATGGGCTGCGGCGATGCCTGCCCGTACTTCCCCGGCAAGACCTATCTCGACTGGCAGCTCGAGGACCCGGCAGGCCAGGGCGTGGACGCCGTCCGCCCCATCCGTGACGAGATCAAGGGCCTCATCGAGGGCCTCGTCGCCGAGATCGACGCCAAGAACGCCAAGAACGCCAAGAACGCGAAGGAGCAGGAGAGCTGACCGCATCATGACGAATGACGACGTACGCGAGGTCATCATCGGCTCCGGCCCGGCCGGATACACCGCCGCGCTGTACAGGGCCCGCGCGCAGCTGAAGCCCCTGCTCTTCGGCAGCTCCGTATTCGTCGGCGGCTCGTTCTGCAGAAAGTAGGACCGTCCGCCAATCGGTTGATCTGTGCGGCGGGTCGTGGATGTGCCCGCCGGGTTTGCTGGGACGATCCCGTCCATGGCATCGAGGGCAGGCTCTGTCGAGAGTTCGGCAGCATCGCGGGTCGTCTTGCTGACGCTTTCGGCCGGTCAGTTCCTGATGGCGCTCGACAGCTCGGTCATGAACGTCTCGATCGCGACGGTGGCCGAGGACGTGGGCACGACCGTGTCGGGCATCCAGGGCGCGATCACCGCCTACACCCTCGTGATGGCGATGTTCATGATCCCCGGTGGCAAGGTCGGGGCGCTGATCGGCCGCAAACGCGCGTTCCTGATCGGCTGCTGCATCTACGGGGCCGGGTCTCTCACCACGGCGCTCGCACCGAATCTGCCGGTACTCCTGCTCGGCTGGGCGCTCCTCGAAGGCATCGGGGCGGCTCTCATCCTGCCCGCGATCGTGGCGCTGGTGGCCGGCAACTTCGTACCCGAACGCCGTCCTGCCGCCTACGGACTCGTCGCGGCAGCGGGGGCCGTGGCGATCGCGGTCGGGCCGCTCATCGGCGGTGTTGCGACGACGTACTTCTCCTGGCGGTGGGTGTTCGCCGGTGAGGTGCTGGTGGTGCTCGGCATCCTGGTCCTGGCCCGACGCATCGCCGACGCCCCGGTCGGCGAACGCAAGCGCATCGATCTCGTCGGCGCCGTGCTGTCCGCGCTCGGGCTCGGGCTCTTCGTCTACGGGGTGCTCCGCTCGGACGAATGGGGCTGGTTCCAGCCGAAGCCCGACGCGCCTTCGTGGCTCGGGATCTCGCTGGTCGTGTGGCTGATGCTGGCAGGTCTGCTGCTGATCTGGCTCTTCCTGCGCTGGGAGGCCCGCCTCATGGAGCAGGGCAGGGAGCCGCTCATCGACCCGGCGCTGCTGCAGAACAGGCAGCTCACCGGCGGCCTGACCATGTTCTTCTTCCAGTACCTCGTGCAGATGGGCGTGTTCTTCGTCGTACCGCTCTACCTGTCGGTCGCCCTCGGCCTGTCCGCACTGCAGACCGGTGCCCGCCTCCTCCCGCTGTCGGTGACCCTGCTGGCAGCCGCGGTCCTGATCCCCCGCTTCCTCCCGGACGTCTCCCCGAGGCGGGTGGTACGGCTCGGGGTCCTCGCCCTGCTCGCGGGCGCGGTGGTCCTGATGGCCGCGCTCGACGCCGGCGCCGGCGCGGAAGTCGTCACCGTCCCCCTTCTGCTGATCGGGCTCGGGATGGGCGCGCTGGCCTCCCAGCTCGGATCGGTCACCGTGTCCGCGGTACCGGAAGAGAAAAGCGCAGAGGTCGGCGGTGTCCAGAACGCCGTCACCAACCTCGGTGCCTCGATCGGTACGGCACTCGCCGGATCGATCATGATCGCCGCGCTCGCCAGTTCCTTCCTGACCAGCGTCGAGCAGAATCCGGCGATCCCGGACAGCGTCAAGAGCCAGGCGACCGTCAAGATCCAGAGCGGCGCGCCGTTCCTGTCGGACGCGCAGCTCGAGGCGGCCCTCGACGAAGCCGGCACCAGCAGCGAAGTGACCCAAGCCGCGCTGGACGCCAACGCCGCAGCCAGGCTCGACGGCCTCCAGGCCGCCCTCGCCATCCTCGCCCTCGCCGCCCTCCTGGCGATGTTCTTCACCCACCGCATCCCGACGACCCAGCCCCGCTCGACACAGCCCTAGACATCGACAACTACCTGAACAGGCGAGGCCTGGCGGCGGGGCCTGCCGCAGGCCCCGCCCCCGTGATCCGGCTACGCGCCCTCGGGCAACTGGGTCAGGGCGGAGGGGGCGAGCACCCGCAGCAGGGCCCGGCCGGTGAGCGCCGTGGTGGCGATGAGGGAGAGGTAGACCTCGGTCACTGATCCGTCGCCCCGCAGGACGTCGAGGTCGCCGGACAGCCGCGACAACAGGAGCAGGGCGGCGTCGACGACGAGCCGTGAGGCCGGCTCTGGCTGGCGGCCAGGGGATAGGCCATCGACACGTCCCGGTCCGAGTTCTGGGCGCCGATCACCGCGGGCATGATCACCAGCAGCCAGGCCAGCAACGCCGGCCCGATGTTCGCGGTCACCCACGCCTTGCGGGGAATGGCCACCCGCTCCCGCACGACCAGCCACTGCAGCGTTCCCAGGACACCCCCGAACAGCACGGCTCCCAGGGTCGCGATCACCAGAGCGACCAGCACGTGGCGGCTGGCAAGACTCAGGTGCAGCACGTCACTGCCCAGCAGCGCCAGCGCGACACCCACGCTCAGGACGATGACGAACGCGATCGAGTTGTACGCGATCCAGCGCCGGTACAGGCGGACCTCCCACCCACTCGACGCCGGCACCTCACGGGCAGAACCAGAAGCGGTCATCACCCACTGCTACCGCGCCAAGGCCCGCCCGCGGCGCAGACCCACTGATCAGCCCGCCGCCGCTGAGCCGCCTTCGGTCGGGCTGCCTCGCAGAGGCCGGGGAATGGGCGTGGCGGCCAGAATGTTTCTGCCGCCAGGCCACGCCCGTCCCGGGTGGACAGCGGGCAGCTCGCTCGTCCCGGGTGAACAGCGGGCCGCTCAGCCCTGCCAGCTGTGCGGGGCGCGGGCCAGGAGGATCGCGGTGAGCGCCGCCAGTTCCTCGGGGGCCGCGTCGCCCTTCTCTATGCGCAGCAGGGTGTCCATGCGGGTCGGCTCTCCTTCGCTCGGTTACTGCGGCGGGTTGCCGTGCTTGCGGGACGGCAGGTCGGCGTGCTTGTTGCGGAGCATCGCGAGGGCGCCGATGAGCACTTCGCGGGTCTCGGTGGGGTCGATGACGTCGTCGACGAGGCCGCGCTCGGCCGCGTAGTACGGGTGCATCAGCTCGGTCTTGTATTCCTTGATCTTCTGCGCGCGCATCGCGTCGGGGTCGTCGGTCCCGGCGATCTCGCGGCGGAAGATGACGTTCGCCGCGCCCTCGGCGCCCATGACCGCGATCTCGTTGGTGGGCCAGGCGTAGGTGAGGTCGGCGCCGATGGACTGGGAGTCCATGACGATGTACGCGCCGCCGTAGGCCTTGCGCAGCACGAGGGAGATGCGGGGCACGGTGGCGTTGCAGTAGGCGTACAGGAGCTTGGCGCCGTGGCGGATGATGCCGTTGTGCTCCTGGTCGACGCCGGGCAGGAAGCCGGGTACGTCGACCAGGGTGACGATCGGGATGTTGAAGGCGTCGCAGAGCTGGACGAAGCGCGCGGCCTTCTCCGAGGCGTGGATGTCCAATACGCCCGCATAGCTGGCGGGCTGGTTGGCGACGACGGCGACGACCTGGCCGCCCATCCGCGCCAAGGCGCAGATGATGTTGGTGGCCCAGCGCTCGTGGACCTCCAAGTACTCGCCCTCGTCGACGAGTTCCTCGATGACCTTGCGCATGTCGTACGCCCGGTTGCCGTCGGCGGGCACCAGGTCCAGCAGGACGTCGCCGCGGCGGTCGGCCCGGTCGCGGGTCTCGACCGCGGGCGGGTTCTCCCGGTTGTTCTGCGGGAGCAGGGACAGCAGGTAGCGGACCTCGGCGAGGCAGGTCTCCTCGTCGTCGTACGCGAAGTGCGCGACGCCCGAGGTTCCGGAGTGGACGTCGGCGCCGCCGAGGCCGTTCTGGGTGATCTGCTCGCCGGTGACGGCCTGGACGACGTCCGGGCCGGTGATGAACATCTGCGAGGTCTCGCGGACCATGAACACGAAGTCCGTCAGGGCCGGGGAGTAGGCGGCACCGCCGGCGCACGG